>WRBG01000134.1 GCA_009784635.1 Bacteroidales bacterium
CTTACCCGCATGTGGACACACTTGGAGCGGCAGCGCGGAGGCGGGGT
The DNA here is from genome assembly GCA_009784635.1 of Bacteroidales bacterium. GTDB lineage: Bacteria > Bacteroidota > Bacteroidia > Bacteroidales > UBA932 > WRBG01. The sequence goes on from WRBG01000134.1 coordinate 48, forward strand.
TACGATGCGTGGCCCCGGAGAGACCCAAATAGAGACAGACCGCCGGATTGTGCTGACCAAAATTGCCAAACTGAAAGAGCAGTTGAAAAAAATAGACAGACAGATGGCCTCGCAAAGAGGAAATAGGGGAGACTTGCTGCGTATTTCCTTGATAGGCTACACCAATGTAGGAAAGAGTACGCTCATGAATGTATTGGCTAAAAGCGATATATTTGCAGAAGACAAGCTCTTTGCTACCTTGGACACTACGGTGCGCAAAGTAGTCATCCAAGATATTCCCTTTCTCTTGAGTGATACGGTCGGTTTTATTCGAAAACTCCCCACCCAATTAATCGAATCCTTTAAAAGCACTTTGGACGAAGTTCGGGAAGCTGACATGCTGATACATGTTGCCGATATTTCTCACCCCAATTTTGAGGAGCAAATCAAAATAGTGCAACAAACCATCCACGAAATCGGAGCGGGAGACAAGCCCACGTTTATGGTATTCAATAAAATAGACAAATATCCGCATTCCCTTGAGGAGCTTAAAAACACATGGATGGCTAAAAACCATACGCCCTGTATTTTTATTTCTGCCACCCAAAAAATTAATATAGCGAGCCTTAGGTCTGATTTGCATCAAAAAATGACAGAAATAACAAAAATATTTTACTAAGTTTGCAACAAATAGCACATATGTGCATCTTATTATCATTACAAACATAAAAAACAGATATGATGAAAAACAAACTCTACTCCAAACTATGCTGTCTCGCCTTTTTTGCATGGGGGATTGGCCTTGTCGGTTGTAATAAAACGTACGCGCCGCCCGACATTGTCGGAACATGGGGAAAGCCCGAATTTTATTTTATGATGGTGCCTAACCCTAATGCAATTATTGATGAATATGGCCTACAGGAAGCTGTTACCGGAAAAATCAACACAAGACTCCAAGGCAACACATTCTGGGACGACTTTAGACCATTGCTTAATCTTTACGAAGATTATCCCGTAACCCTCAGTCTTAATCCGGACAACACTTTTAGTTTTACCTATGTCTCCAACCGCATTTTAACGGGAACGTACGAACAAGATATGAATATCATCACCTTTTTTGATTCGGCAACGCCCCCGGGTTTAATTTACGGAGAATACACTGACCATGACGCTTTACTGTGGCTCCACCTGTTTAATAAAACCCAAGAAACTAAGGAACCCTTTTACTACGCCGTAATGGGTCTTTTTGATTTGAATGAAAAAGAACAGGAGGCCTATGAGGTGATGATAGCCGGATATCAAATAGGTATGGGCTACAAGCGGACCCACTAAACACTGTTTAGGAAATCGTTAAGAAACTTAATCCCTTAGTTTCGCCAAAAGGAACTCCCTGTTGAGTCGGGAGATGTGGGCAATGGACACTTGCTTGGGGCACTCCATTTGGCAGGTTCCTATGTCGGAGCAGGCCCCGAATCCAAGTTCGTCCATTTTGGCCACCATGGCCTTGGCCCGCTCTGCCCGCTCAAGTCTTCCTTGGGGCAATGTAGCCAGCGCGCTTACCCGAGCCGCTACAAAAAGCATGGCCGAGCTGTTTTTACAGCCGGCCACACATGCGCCGCAACCTATGCAGGAAGAAGCGTCCAAACTTTCGTCGGCATCGCGCTTGGGAATAGGGATGGCATTGGCGTCGGGAACGCCTCCGGTATTCACCGATACAAAACCGCCGGCCTGCAATACACTGTCGAGGGCTTGACGGTCTACCACCAAATCTTTGATGACCGGAAAAACCCGACTGCGCCAAGGTTCTACGGTAATGGTTGCTCCATTCTTAAAATGGCGCATATAAAGTTGGCAGGTGGTTATCTCTCGGTCCGGGCCATGAGTCCGACCGTCAATATACAGAGAGCAGGCTCCACAAATACCTTCGCGGCAATCGTGGTCAAAAGCAATAGGCCCCAAAGGATGGCCCTCGCGTACCAATCGCTCATTTAAAATGTCGAGCATTTCCAAAAAAGAAGTCCCTTCCGAAATATCTGCAATCGGGTAGGCCTCAAACCCGCCTGTGTCTTTGGCATCTTTTTGACGCCATACCTTTAATGTAAAGTTCATACTTTTCTCCCTAATCTTTATAATTACGTGCAGCCACAGGAACAAATTCAAACCAAAGGTCCTCTTTATGCAGCTGAGGTACACTATTTTCTCCCTTATACTCCCACGCGCTTACATACATATACCCCAAATCGTCTCGGAGGGTTTCTCCATCCGGAGTCTGCATTTCTTCTCTAAAATGTCCTCCACAGGACTCATTGCGGTCTAATGCGTCAAGGGCCATAAGCGCTCCCATTTCAAAGAAGTCCGCCAAGCGAAGCGCTTTTTCCAACTCTTGATTAAATTCGTTTGGAACTCCGGACAAACAAAGATTATTCCAAAATTCCCGCTTGAGGGCGGCAATCTCTGTGGTGGCTTTGTTGAGGCCTTCATGGTTTCTGGCCATACCCACATAGGCCCACATCAGCTTGCCCAACTCTCTGTGAAAATAGTCCGCGGGATGTGCTCCTTTTATCTCGAACAGTTGATTAATCCTCATTCTGACCGCTTGTTCGGCTTCTTCAAAGGCTGCATCCCGAACATCCGTTGGAGGTTCTTGAATTTTGGAAGCCAAGTAGTCGCCTATGGTATAGGGAAGAATAAAATATCCGTCCGCTAAACCCTGCATCAAAGCCGATGCGCCCAAACGATTGCCGCCGTGGTCGCTAAAATTAGCTTCTCCTATGGCATACAGGCCGGGAATGGTAGTCATCAAGTTGTAATCTACCCAAAGCCCTCCCATGGTATAATGGATGGCGGGGTAAATCATCATGGGCTCCCGATAGGGATTGACTCCGGTAATTTTCTCGTACATGTGAAAAAGATTTCCATAGCGTTCCTCTATGACCTGCCCGCCCAAGCGACTGATGGCCGAGGCAAAATCGAGGAAGACCGCTTTGCCGGCGCGGTTTACCCCAAAGCCCGCATCGCATCGTTCTTTGCCGGCGCGGGACGCCACATCGCGAGGCACCAAGTTTCCGTAGGCCGGATACCGCCGCTCTAAAAAATAATCGCGCGCTTCTTCGGGAATCTGAGAAGGTTTTATCAGATGGTTGCGCAGGTTTTCTACATCCTCTTTTTTCTTGGGCACCCAAATGCGTCCGTCGTTGCGCAGCGACTCGCTCATCAAAGTAAGTTTGGATTGTTGGTCTCCGTGTACCGGAATACAGGTCGGATGGATTTGCGTAAAACAGGGGTTGCCGAAAAAAGCTCCCTTTTTGTAACATTGCCATATGGCCGAGCCGTTGCAATTCATGGCATTGGTCGAAAGAAAATATACATTTCCGTAGCCGCCGGTGGCTACCACTACGGCATGGGCTCCGTGCCGCTCCAAGGCGCCGGTTATCAAGTTGCGGGTGATAATGCCCTTGGCTTCTCCGCCAATCATTACCAAATCCAGCATCTCATGTCTGGGATAAGAGCGTATGTTTCCCTTGGCGATTTGCCTGTTAAGGGCTGCATAGGCGCCTAATAAAAGTTGCTGACCGGTTTGGCCTTTAGCAAAAAAAGTACGGCTTACCTGCGTACCCCCAAAACTGCGGTTTTCTAAAAGCCCCCCATAATCCCGCGCAAGGGGGACGCCTTGGGCCACACACTGGTCAATAATAAGATTACTGACTTCGGCCAATCTGTATACATTGGCTTCGCGGCTCCGGTGGTCTCCGCCCTTGATGGTGTCGCAAAACAGCCGATACACCGAATCGTTATCGTTGGCATAATTTTTGGCCGCATTAATTCCGCCTTGAGCAGCCACCGAATGAGCCCTGCGGGGGGAATCGCTGATGCAAAATATCTTTACATTGTAGCCCAACTCTGCCAATGCAGCGGCGGCGGAAGCTCCGCCCAGTCCGCCGCCCACCACAATAACCTCCAACTTACGCTTATTGGCCGGACTCACCGTGCGGATTTCTTCTTTATGCCGCGTCCATTTTGCTGCTATCGGGCCTTGGGGAATCTTAGAAACAAGTTTTTGGGACATATTAAAAACAATTATATGCTGCAATAATACGGCTTTTTTAGAATTTTTTGTACCTTTATCGTTTAGAATTTTTTTTTAACCATCATCCTATTATGAAAAACTGTTTTCTGTTTTCTGTTTTTGCCGCTTTTTCTCTCTATTTGTCTGCGTGTTGCAACAATCCCAAACCGGTTATTACCGGCGCCGAGCAGATAGAAGCCTATTTGCCCCTGCTCCAACAAAAGCGGGTGGGCATACTCACCAACCACACCGCCATGATTGGCCAAACCCATTTGGTAGATTCTTTACTTTCTTTGGGTGTCAACATCCACACTATTTTTGCCCCCGAACATGGTTTTCGCGGGGATGTGGATGCCGGTGGCGCCATAAACGACGATGTTGACCCCATTACCGGCATTCCGATTGTCTCGCTCTACGGCATTGGCCGGTACATGCCCACCGATTCCATGATGCAGCAGTTAGACATTATGATTTATGACATTCAGGATGTTGGGCTCAGATTTTACACCTACATGACCTCTATGTACTACTTGATGGAAACCTGTGCGCGCAACAATGTTCCCCTAATTTTATTAGACCGCCCCAATCCCAACGGACACTATGTAGATGGGCCTTTATTAGATACGGCAAAACACCGTTCTTTTGTAGGCATTATTCCCATTACGGTTGTACACGGCATGACCTTGGGAGAATTGACGGGTATGATTAATGGAGAAAAATGGCTTAAAGGCGGTCTTCAATGTGATGTAACGGTAATCAAGTGCAAAAACTACACACATCAAACGCTTTATTCTGTGCCCATCCCTCCATCTCCCAATCTTCCCAACGACCGGTCTATCTATCTGTATCCTTCGCTTTGCCTTTTTGAAGGCTCGGCGGTCAGCTTGGGTAGGGGAACCGACGCTCCTTTCCAAATATATGGACATCCGGAGATGACCGGCCACGATTTTAGTTTTACGCCTGTTTCTGTTCAAGCAGCGCGCAGGCCGCTTCACATGGACAAACTTTGCTTTGGGGTGGATTTAAGAACAGAACCTTCTAACGAAACTATTTTTGAGGAAGGCTTTACCCTAAAATATGTTATAGACGCCTACCAAAACCTCAACAACGCCATTCAAATCGGCGAAGGGTTTTTCCGTTCCTCCTTTGAACGGTTGGTGGGTGTGTCTTATGTCCGTGAAATGATTTTGGCCGGCAAGGGTGCAGACGAAATCAAGGCGATGTGGAAAGACGATGTGGAGCAATTTAAGAAAGCCCGCGCTCC
>WRBG01000135.1 GCA_009784635.1 Bacteroidales bacterium
AATGTTGGTTAATCGGTCTATAATGCCGGATAAAAGGTCAATATCCTGCAATTTGCAAAGGTTTTTCACATTGGGGCAACTGACGTTAACCACAAAATAGTCTACATAATCATAGAGGCCGATAAAAGTTTTTTCGTAGTCGTCGGCTGCCAACTCGTTGGGAGTGACGGTGTTTTTGCTGATATTGCCCCCAATAATCAGCCGAGGCCGAGGTTTGCGCCGCCGCAGGTTTTGGGCTATATGCTCCACTCCTTTGTTGTTAATGCCAAAGCGATTGATAATGGCCCTGTCTTTGACGAGGCGAAAGCAACGGGGACGCGGATTGCCCGGCTGAGGCAAAGCGGTAACGGAACCTAATTCGATAAAGCCGAATCCAAAGTTGGCAAATTCGTTGTATACCTCGGCATTTTTGTCAAGCCCCGCAGCTAATCCAATAGGATTACGGAACTTAAGCCCCATCACTTCACGTTCCAACACAGGCGAATCGTAGTGAAAAAAAGCCCTTAGTATGGGGGCGGACAAGGGGATATGGCGCACCACCTTCAGCAAGAGGGCGGTAATTGTGTGTGCAGTTTCCGGAGAAAAAGCAAAAAGAATAGGACGGATAAAACGATACATATCCGCAAATGTAATACGGGATAAAAGAATTACCAAATTATTCCGGCAAATATTCGCCAAAAGTCTTGTCGGTATAGAAGATAACAATTTTTGCAACCTGCTTTACTCCCTGTTTTACAGGCTCTAAAAGAGCCGATACGGCGGAAAAATGATTGTTTTCTTCCGCGATGGTTTGGGCAGAAAGAGCAGGAGCGCAAACGGGAGCAGAAGCAGAAGCCGGTACAGGCGCAGGAGTAGGTAAAGGCTCCACAGGAAAAATCGAGGCTTGAGGAGGGGCGCTAAACAGGTCGGGGGCGGGGGTAGGCGCGTACTGTTCCTTATACATCTTAGCTTTTCCCGTAATCAGCCATTCGGCATTGACGGCGGGAAACCGAATCAATACTTTTTCTATAAAGTCAAATCCGGGCTTGTTCCTTCCCGATAGGATGTGGGAAACGCCGGAACGCTGTACGCCCAAAATATCGGCAAACTTGGCGGGAGACAGCTGCTCGAGCTGCAAGAATTGTAGAAGACGGTCTCTCATAAGGCAAAAATTTTGTACATAAATGATGCTACAAATGTAATCATATTTTTATTTACATTTGTAGATAGGACATGGGTTACATTTGTAAAAGAATTTGCAAAATATGCCGGAATATACAGCTAATACGTTAAAGCAGTTATGTATGTAAAGCCTATAAATTATTGGATAATCGCATATTAAATACACGAATAATACAATTTTATACGCTAAATCATAGGATGAGCATAAAAAACTGTACCATTACTTTCTATAATCATATTTAAGTAGCTGGCTATAACTAATATTATATATGATGCAAAGGCATGATACAAATGTATACACGAAAGAACGGAGAAGATGATAAATTTCTCCACATTTCCTACTAAATTCTGATTACATCCGTAATTCATTCCCTTCACAGATGTGAATTACATTTGTAAACCAGATTTATTATATCTTTACGCCGCTTATGTGGGAACAAATTTCTATTAACGCCTACGATTACCGACTGCCTCCGACGCAGATTGCCTCCCATCCCTTAGAGGAACGGGATGCTTCCCGCTTACTGGTGTATGACCTAGGACAGATATACGACCGTTGCTTTAGGGACCTCCCCGATGTACTGCCTGCCGGCGCCCTGTTGGTACGGAATAATACCCGTGTGGTTCCGGCACGTTTGTTGTTTGCCAAAGACAGCGGCGCCATTATCGAAATATTCTGTTTAGAACCCTTGGAGCCGGCAGATTACAACCTTTCCTTTGCCCAAACCGGCTCTGTGGTTTGGAAAGCGATGGTGGGCAATAAAAAGCGCTGGAAAAGCGGTCATATTCATCTGTATAATCCTGTAAACGACAAAGAATGCGCCCATCTATCCCTTTTGGCAAGCTGTGTGGGACAAGATGGGGATACCTTTTACATTCGTTTTTGCTGGCAGGGAGGGCTTTCTTTTTCCGAGGTTTTGGCTATATGCGGACGTATTCCCATACCGCCTTACTTGGGACGGGAGGCGGAACCCGAAGACCGAGAGCGTTACCAGACCATCTATGCTTTACGGAAAGGCTCCGTAGCGGCGCCCACTGCGGGATTGCATTTTTCTGATTATGTAATATCCTGTATTAAAGATAAAAAAATTGAGTTTACGGAACTAACACTTCATGTAGGCGCCGGCACGTTTACACCTGTAAAAACCCATTTGCTAAGCCAACATCAGATGCACAGCGAGCCATTTAGCGTTTCCCGCGCTTTTGTAGAAACTTTGTACAATCAAAAAGGGCCGGTAGTGGCTGTGGGTACCACTTCTGCACGATGTATAGAAAGTCTGTATTATTTTGGCATTATGTGTTCTATGGGACAAGAACCCGATTTTTTGCCCCAATGGGAAGCCTATCGGATGCCTCCTCTGCTTGACCGGAAGGCCGCTTTGGAAGCCTTGCTGCTTTATATGCAAAAGAATGGATTAGAGGTATTTGAGGCAAGAACGCAAATCATGATTGTGCCTTCTTTTAAATTTCGTTTTACCAATGGATTGATTACCAACTTCCATCAACCTAAAAGCACCTTACTGTTGCTGATTGCCGCCTTTATAGGCGAGGATTGGCGGAAGTGTTATGCCCACGCCCTTGAGCAAAACTATCGTTTTTTAAGCTACGGAGACAGTTCGCTGCTATTGCAAAGCAGGGAAAAATAGCTACCTTTAGGTGAATTGGCCATAAGGAATGGATTTACGGGAGAAAATATTACCTTTATTGCGCCAAATTTTGACGCGGCAGGATGTGTGGGTCATGTAAATGCCTTGTTTAGAGAGGGTGCATGTAGCCATGCGCTCTGTGGTTGGTTTGATTTTACCGATGGTCGGGAAGAAGCCGGTATTTTTTTAGTGTCCAAAGAAGAAACGAATAAAATCTTTAATATAAATAACTTAGTATGGAAGAGCTGATTGTAGCATTAAAAGAAGAAATCATTAGCGTACTTAATTTAGAAGGACTTAATCCGGAAGATATTGATGCCGAGGCTCCTTTGTTTGGAGAAGGCTTGGGATTGGATTCGATTGACGCCCTTGAATTGATTGTGCTGCTCGAAAAAAATTACGGCGTAAAAATGTCCAACCCCAACGAAGCTAAGGCGGTATTTTCCTCGGTGCAGAGTATGGCCCAATACGTTTTGCAAAACAGAATTAGATAGTTGTTTTATGCGTGTTGTTGTCAGTAGCTTAGGTATGATATCGGGACTGGGTTGTTCGGTGCCCGAAGCCTTGGATGCACTCTTGCGGGAGCGTTCGGCGCTGACTCCATTACGCTATGTCAATTCCAAACACAGCCGGCTTCCGATGGGCGAAGTACCTCTAAGTGACTGGCAATTAAAGGCAGAATTGGGTATTGATTCCCGGGCGGTGATTACCCGCAGCGCCTTGTTGGGTATTATGGCGGTCAAGGAATGTCTTTCCGGTCTTCCGGAGCAGGTCGGACGAACCGGATTGGTGTCGGGCAATACCGTAGGCGGGATGGAGAAAAGCGAAGTTTACTATCGGGAATTTTTAGACCCGACCCAACACGAACACACTCCTTATATTGATGCCCACGACTGCGGAGCCTGTACCGAGGGGATTGCCGATTACTTTGGCTGCTTTGACTTTATCAGCTCTATTTCTACCGCTTGTTCATCTGCCGCCAACGCGGTGGCCATGGGCGCCCGGCTGATACGCACAGGCAGGTTAGACAGGGTAGTGGTAGGAGGAACCGAATGTCTGAGCAAGTTTCACATCAATGGTTTTTTGAGTCTGACGATTCTGTCTGACAGTCCTTGCGCTCCCTTTGATGCTCACCGTAAGGGTATTAATCTGGGAGAAGGAGCGGCCTATCTGATGCTCGAATCCCAAGAAGCCCTCGAACAAAGAGGAGGCAAGGCGCTGGCCGTAGTCAGCGGCTACGGAAATGCCTGCGACGCCTACCCCCAAACCGCTTCTTCTCCCGAAGGGAAGGCGCCTTTTTAGCAATGAAAGAAGCGCTTGAGATGAGTGGTCTTAATCCATGCGATATTAGCTATATAAATGCACATGGTACAGGAACGATTAATAATGATGTTTCTGAAGGTAAAGCCATAGAACGTATTTTTGGACAGATACTTCCTCCAGTTAGTTCAACCAAGCCCTTTACCGGACATACTACCTCGGCTGCCGGAACGGTAGAAGCTGTAATATCTATGCTAGCTATGCTGCACGGTTTTATCCCGGCCAACCTAAACTTTAAAGTCAAGGACCCCCAAATCCGTTTCAGTCCGGTGGAAAAAACATGTACCGGTATGGTTTTAAATCATGTATTGACTAATTCATTCGGGTTTGGCGGCAACAATACTTCGCTTATATTTTCCAAAGCCTGAGGAATATGAAACCGATTATCTATATCAATGGTGCAGCTGCCATTTCCGTACAGGAGACGCTTTACGGATGTAACCCCGAGGCATTTGTCCGCAGCCGCACACGTTTTGCACAGGCTAAAAATCCTGATTTTAAGGACTATATTCCCATCATGGTGGCCAGACGCATGAGCCGGATGATTAAACGGGCTATAGTCGTGTCGCAATTGGCTTTACAGGCATCCGGCATATCCATGCCCGATGCCATTATTTTTGGCACCGGTTTGGGTGTATAGAAGATACCGAAAAATTTTTGCATGCCGTCTTGGAACAGGAAGAGGAATTTTTACAGTCCGGATTTTTCATACAATCTACCCACAACACCATTGCTTTTCAAGTAGCTATGGGTTTGGGCTGCCACGGATACAACAATACTTTTGTCCAACGCAGGCTTTCTTTTGAAAGCGCCCTGCTTGATGCCTGTATGCTGTTTGAGGAGGGTAAAGTACACACTGTCTCGACCGGAGGCCACGATGAACTTAGCCCGACTTATTTTGGCCTTTTAGACAAGGCCGGCCATTATTCTTTTTGCGAGGAATCTAGCACAGGCAGTTTTTCCGGAGAAGGAAGTATCTCTTTTGTATTGAATAACAGTCCTCAAGATGGGAGTTATGCCGTTATACAGGCTTTGGAGATGCAATATATTCCTCAGAATGAGGCTTCTTTTGCTTCTGTCGCATTGCCGTTTTTACAAAGACAAGGTTTGGCACCCCAAGCCTTAGGCGCTATTTTTACCGCTTATACCGAGGATGAACAGAGC
>WRBG01000136.1 GCA_009784635.1 Bacteroidales bacterium
ACCTTGTCGCCGTTGGCCGCCATAAAGCGGAGGATGGCGGTGCGGGGGGTATCGCCGGTATGGGCTTCCTTAATGGTAATGGTGGTTGGCGTAATGCCCGCGCCTCCTTTGGGCGGGTCTACGCCCAGCCACGAGGGAACCGTTCCCGTTACCGCCCACGACATGGGGCAGGAGACTTCAAACTCGTTGAAATCGTCCACATTGGTTAATACAATGGTTTTGTCGGTCATGTTGACCTTGATGACGCCGGGCATGTAGTCGTAATCTTTACAGCCCACGGCGGTTAGTCCGGCGAAAATCGCCAGATACATGGATTTTTTTAACATATATTATTCGTTAATATGGTGAATAAATCGCGGCCGACCCGTGCAATGCGTATTCCTTGCGCGATTCCATAAATTGTCGGCGCGGCAATTATTTTGCAAAAACCATGCCAAAGTGGGCATAGCTGTGATTTATCAGCCGTTATACCTCTGTTCCGCCCGTACAAACACTTTTTTACGCGCTACGGCGGTCATGTATACCGACCTAATCAGTAAATGAAGGGTATAGCCCACCCAAAGGGCGTGTATGCCTACCAGCGATTCGGTGGCGTAATATCCGGCAATAAATCCAAGGACGGCAAGAATCATGACATTCCTCAAGGATTTTACGGCGGTGGCTCCTATAAATATGCCGTCCCACATAAAGGCTATGCAGGAGAAGGTGGGCATGACCAACAGCCAAGGCAAAAACACGGCGGCAGCCTCAATGACCTCGGGGTTGGAGGTCATGATGCCCAACAGGGATTCTCCGCATAAGAGGTATAAAAAAGTGGAGACGATTCCTATGCCCACCGCCCAAATCATCAGCGAGCGGGTGGTGCGCCGCAAAGAAACCGGGTCTTTGGCCCCGATAAATCGTCCCGCAAGCGCTTCGCCTGCGTAGGCAAATCCGTCTACAACGTATGAATAGAGCAGCATCAACTTCATCATGATGGTGCTGACGGCCAAAAGCAAGTCGCCGTAACGGGCGGCAAGGATTTCAAATCCGCAATATATGAACAGCATACAAAGCGTCCGAAAGAAAAGATTGCTGTTTAAAGCAAAAAATCGCCCTATGTCCTTGGCCCGCATACAGGCTGCCCAATCAATATACTTGCGTAGTTTTCTATAATATGCGGTCCATAGTATCAGTCCGCAGGTTAGGCCGGCGTATTGGGCAATGACGGTTCCCAAGGCTATGCCGTGGACGCCCATGCCGGCATAAAAGACTAAGTAGATGCTGACGATAATGTTTATCCCATTGACTACAAATTCTATAATCATGGGCGAAACGGTGTTTTGCATACCGATGAACCAACCCCTTAGCGCAAAAAGACTGAGCGTGGCCGGCGCGGCAAACACACGGACGCTAAAGTACATCCGTGCAAAATGTTCTACCTCTGCCGAGCATTTTACAAACTTGAATATCCCCCAAACGTATGGGAACTGAATCAGCAGCACGATTGTCGCCGCCAAAAGGGCTGTAACCATGGACTGCACCAGCGCCTTCATGGCTCCCTTGAAGTCCCTCCGTCCATACGCTTGAGCGGTCAGCCCCGCGGTGCCTACCCTCAAAAAGCCCAAGTTCCAGTAGAGCATGTCAAACAACATGGCCCCTATGGCAATCCCCCCGATAAAGGCCGCATCGCCCAAGCGTCCGGCTATGGCTACATCGGTCATGCCCACCAAGGGTACGGTGATGCTCGAAGCAATAGAGGGAATCGCCAGTCTGAGAATCCGGGCGTTTGTCCCGTCTTTTTTGATGCTTAACTTCATGCAGAATCAGAATCCATGTTAGTCGCTGCCTTGCTAATACATGATGTTGCGCACGCCGTCCAAAAAGCGTTGTACCTCTTCCCGCGTGTTGTAGGGCGCCATGCCGGCGCGTATAAAGGAGCCGCTTTTGCGGATGTCTAACTTTTCTGCAAGGGTCTTGGCGTAGAAATCCCCTCCGGCTATAAAAACGCTGTGTTCTTCGCACATGCGCGTACAAAAATCACGGGGCAAAATACCCTCTGCGCGAAAAGCAATGGTTGGCGTTTTGGGAACGCTGTAGTCGGCTTGATACAGCGTAATGCCGTTTATTTCCTTCATTTCACGGCGGATTGTCTCTGCCAGCTCGTTTTCGTATTCTTCAATGGCCTTGTATCCACCAATAATTTGCTCTTTGAGCGTGGCCCCCGTTCCCAATTCCGCAATAAACCGGATGGCGGCAGAAATGGCCGGTATGCCTTCGTGGTTTTGGGTGCCGATTTCTAAACGGTCGGGGATGTAATCGGGTGCAGGCGCCACCTTGTATACGTGTAATCGCTCGAATAATTCCTTGCGGATGACCGCCATACCCACATGGGCGGCAAAGAATTTGTAGGCCGACGAAAACAGCATGTCAATGCCAAGTTCCTCCATGTCTACATACAAATGGGGGATGGCGTGAACCGCGTCCACAGCCACAAGCGCGCCCACTTTTTTAGCCTGCGCGGAGACGGCTTTAACATCGGTTATTGTCCCGATACAGTTAGACGCCATGCCCACAGCGACCAGCCGCGTCTTTGGCGTTATAAGTTGGGGCAACGCCTCAAGTTCGAGCGTGAGCGTTTTTGTGTTCACCGGTATATACTTTACCGTTACGTTTTTGTCTTCTGCCGCTGTCCGCCACGAATCTATATTGGAGTGATGCTCCAATTCGGTCAAAAGGATTTCGTCCCCGGCGTTCCATGAACGGGCCAGCGCCCTGCCGGTGTGAAACATCATGGTGCTTGCGTTGGGGCCAAAGGCCACAGCGCTGTCGCGGGCGTTAAACAGCGTAAGGATGTCTTCCCTTGCCTTGGCAATTAGGGCCTCAGTTTCACGACTTGTGGGAAAATTTCCGTGAAGATTTGCGGCGCCCCGCGTCATATAGTCGGCCACGGCATTAATCGCGCCAAGCACAAATTGCGACCCTCCCGGCCCGTCAAAGTATACCACGGGCTTGCCGTTATACGTCCGTTTCAAGGCGGGAAATTGCCCGCGCACCCACTCGATGGGGAAGTTAGAAGCTATCTGTTCCATAATGATTCGTTTAAACTTGCGTAAAGATAATAAAAATTACCGGTATTTTCCCCCTTCCTCATCCAAAATCTTTAAATAGCTCTCGTAGCGCTCCGGACTAATGGCCCTCTGCTCCAAGGCCGCTATGACTGCGCAGTCGGGTTCGTGGGTGTGGGTACAGGGATTAAAACGGCAATCGGCGGCGGCTTTGAACAGCTCCGGAAAAAAATGATACACTTCTTCTCTGCCCACCTCTACCAATCCAAAGCCTTTGATTCCGGGGGAGTCAATGACAAAGCCCCCCGCCACCGGAAACATTTCGTAAAAAGTGGTGGTGTGCTTTCCTTTTAAGTGATAATCGGATATTTCGCCTGTTTTCAATCCTAAGTCGGAATCCAAAGCATTGATTAAAGAGGACTTTCCAACGCCCGAAACGCCGGAAAAAAGCGCCACCTGTCCGCAAATGGCTGCTTGTAGCCGCTCTACGCCCTCTCCGGTAAGGGCGGAAGTCTCCCAAACCGGATAGCCCGCCCCCTCGTAAATTTCCTTAAAACGGGCCACCTCATCGGGCATTTCTTTTTGGAGAATATCCATCTTATTCAACAGAATCACCGCAGGAACCTTATAGGCCTCGCAAGTAACCAAAAACCTGTCTATAAACTCTAAAGACGTCCGAGGCAATACCAAACTGACCACCAAATAGGCGCAATCCAAGTTGGCGGCAATAATATGCTCTTGACGGGAAAGATTGGTAGACCTTCTGATGATGTAGTTTTTACGGGCATGGACAACTTTAATCACCCCGTCTGCCACTTCTACCTTGTCGCCCACAGCCACCGGATTGGTGGTGGAAACCCCCTGCAATCTGATTTTTCCCCTAAGCACACAGGGAGCCGGCGCCCACAAGGGAAGCGGACTGACTAAATACCGGCTGCCGGTATGTTTGATTACGGTATACTGCATGACGCCGCAAAGATATTTACAAAAAAATCAACTATGGATAAATTATCGCTATATTTGTAGGTTTGTAGACACATCGTGTATGTTTTCCCTTAAAGAACTCCATAGTCGGATAGAGAAAGGCTTGGCATCATTGCCTTTTGACAAAGAGCCTCAGGCATTGTACCATCCTGTGGCCTATTCCATTTCTGTAGGCGGAAAGCGAATCCGTCCTACCATGTGTTTGCTGTCTCATCAGCTTTTTAGCCGGCATATTGACGATTATGTGCTGATGCCAGCCTTGGGACTGGAACTGTTTCACGCCTTTACCTTGGCCCACGACGACATTATGGACGGGGCCGATATCCGGCGCGGACAAGCGACCCTGCACCGTAAGTGGAACACCAACACGGCCATACTATCCGGCGATGTGATGTGCATCTACGCCTACTCTTTGATGGCCCAAAGCGCGCCCGCCGTATTGCCTCAAGTACTCGAATCGTTCTCCCGCACCGCCGCTCAAGTTTGCGAGGGGCAACAATACGATATGTCTTACGAAGGCTGGGACCTTATTACCCACGAAGACTACCTGCACATGATTGCCCTAAAAACGGCGGCGCTCATCGCCTGCTCTGCACAAATCGGGGCCTTATGCGGAGGAGCCACCGCCCTCCAAGCCCAACATCTCTACAACTTTGGACAAGCAACAGGTATGGGTTTCCAAATCCGGGACGACTATTTGGACGCCTTTGGCGACTTGGCCGTTTTTGGCAAATCCATCGGAGGCGATATCCTCAACAATAAAAAGACTTGGCTGCTGGTGGACGCGCTTCAAAAGGCAGAGGGAGCAGAGCTGAAAGAGCTAAACCGCTTGCTCAACCTGCAAGATGCCCCCCAAGAGAAAGTTGCCGGCGTCATCCATCTGTACCAAAAATTAGGCATCCCCCAAGCTGCCGAGGCCGAAATCAACCGGCTCCATGAGGCGTCCTCCCAAGCCCTTGAACAGGTTGACGTGCCCGACCACAAAAAAGAACAGCTTTACCAATACGTTGTTTCTCTGTTAAGTCGAGAAAAATAACTGTTTTATGATGAGGCAGATAGAAGTCATGGCGCCCGCAGGCAATTTTGCCGCCCTTACCGCTGCCGCCCAAGGCGGCGCCGACTCGGTTTATTTTGGAGTAGGCGAGTTGAACATGAGGGCGCATGCCGCCCACAATTTTCAGATAGACGAC
>WRBG01000137.1 GCA_009784635.1 Bacteroidales bacterium
AAGTGATTGGGCCGGAACCGGGGTCGTATCCAAGAGCTTCTTTTAAAAAAAACGCAAATTCCTTGGAATAGCGTGTCCCTTCGGCTACCAAATCCCAGTGTCGGAAATGGCTTTTGCCCGCTTCATCTATCCATCGGCGGCGACGCAGGTGAAGAACTACTTTCTTGTCGCGTAAGGGAAAGTCTTTTACCGTTGACTCTTCATAAAAACCATTCGGGGACAGAGACTGTGCATTATCTCCAGCCGGTGGTTTGTTGGACTCGTCCAAATATAAATGTAGCGTGCCGTCTACCTCCTGTAAATAAATTAACTCGAAATAATCAACTATCTCCGTTGGAAGTACATAACGCAAAAACTCTAATACTAATTCTTCCTTTGCCATCGTTTTTACGGCAAAGATACAATCTCATATCCAAACACAGGGTTTTGCCGGTGAGCCCTTATTTGTAATGATACCGAAGTGTTAAGATATAAACTTCATCCTTTTTTTCGTCCACAACATATATGATGCGGTGTTCCTCATTTATTCTGCGAGACCATTTGCCGGAAAGTTCATACCTAAGTTTTTCAGGCTTTCCTATTCCTGTAAAAGGGTGTGCAATAATATCACTTAGTAGGGCAGTTATTCTATTCATAACAGCCTTGTTTCCACTTTTCCTCCAATACTCAATATCTTCTTGGGCTTTTTCTGAGTATATTATTTCCATAGGTCTTCAATAGGTATGGCCTTCCCTTTCCCTTCATGTATCTCTCTTTCTGAATCTTTAATTCTCTGTATCATTGCAGGAGAGGCCATAAGATATTCCATTTCTTTCAAAGAATTATATTCATTTAGGGACATTACCACAACACTTGTGTTTGCCGGGCGGTGAATAACCAATGGTTCACAGTTATTTACCACACAGTCAAAATAATTCTTTAGGTTTTTTCTTAAATCTGTATAATTTGCCGTTCTCATACTGTGGTTAATTTTTTGCAAAAATAAGTACATTTTTCTGTACTTGCAAATTTTTCTCGAAAAAAGTTGCACCTCACCGGAATCTCATGATTACCCCATCCCTTAAAACGGGCCGGTTTTGTTCCGGATATAATAAAAAACGTATATTTGCGACTATGAAAAAACTCCTTTTATTAAACTTAGCGTTCATTGTCTGTTTTTGGCAGTTGCATGGTCAAGGAAACATGAACACAGAGCGGACGCCTGTCCTTACCGCAGAGGAGGCCGCCTTTCTAAAGTTGCTGGATTATGACCGCGCCGAATATTTGGCTCAATACTTGGCCGAAGAAATCGGCAACAGGGTGGCCTTATCCCCCAGACGCGATATGGCCGCCGATTGGCTGATGTCCGAACTTGCTTCATATGGATATAATCCTTATATACAGGAGTTCGATTTTACTCTTAGCCAAAATGCCCAAACCGGTTGGGCAAAGAATACGATGGCTCCTACCAAAAACGGCTTGATATGGATTGACGGCAAACATTATGCCTATTATGGCGTTAGCTGGTCTGCCGAAACGGTGTACCGCTATGACCAAAGAGAGGAGTTGGAGATTACGGGCGCAGTGGTTGTGGTTTGGCAGGAGCAGTCGCAGGCTTTTGTACTGCCGCATGGCGACTATAGAGACAAAGCGGTATTTGTGACCATGGGCACCGTCAACACAGACGCGGCCCGAGCGATTATGCCTGCTGCCGCCCACATCTACGAACTTAGCTTGACGCTAC
This sequence comes from Bacteroidales bacterium, assembly GCA_009784635.1. Classification (GTDB taxonomy): domain Bacteria; phylum Bacteroidota; class Bacteroidia; order Bacteroidales; family UBA932; genus WRBG01. Next base: position 1,724 of record WRBG01000137.1, read on the forward strand.
AAAACGCGGGCGCGGCGGCGGTGTTTTTCCAAACCCCTCCGCCAAGAAACAATCCGGTTAACGGCGCTGTTGGCGATACCAGCTATGGCCGTTTAGCCAATACCACTGACGGTACGGCCATCACCATTCCTGTGGGCACTACGCTGTATCATGAAACGGTCGGCATACTGCCCTTACTGGATGAGGAGGCGAAAATTTCGCTCAATCTGTATACCAATAACGTGGGTAAGAACGTGATTGCAGCGCTTCCTTCGGCCACCGACAGCAAAAAGAGCGTTTATGTTACGGCGCACTACGACACCACCGGCAGCGGCCCCGGCATGAACGACAACGGCTCCGGAACGGTCATGTTATTAGAAATGGCGCGGGCTTTCAAAGGTTGGGATTTTGGATACAACATCGTATTTTTTTTCTGCGACTATGAGGAAGGCGGCCTGCGTGGGGCCTACGCTTTTTGCGCAGAAATGACCGAGGAGGAGCGGGAAAACTTTGTGGCCAACTACAACATGGATATGATTAGCACATCCCAGAAAGACTGTGTTCATTTCTTTTTGAACATCAGCGATATAGAACTGCGTCCCTACGCAACGCCGTTGACTGTTGACCAGCGCTTGATTCATGTGCCGGAGGCGGTTGAAATCGCAAAGAGGTACGATGTATTCAATCATTCCTATTTGGCGGGCCAAAAAGTCGGCTTTGATATGGAATTTTTCAATATTTGCTACGATACCACCACCGATCACTATGCCTTTGTGCGTTTTGGCAACGGCTACTATGCCAACCATACGAACATGATGAATGCGGTGGAATACGACTGGCGCCAAAACGAAAAAGGCACCGGTTTTGAAACGCTATACCACAAAGTCGGCGATACCTATGCCAATAACTTCAATAAAGAGAGGCTGAAAATGGCAGGCAACTTAATCTCCTTAGCTATATATATTTCGGCTAAAGGGGCGTATTAGGCTCCCAGCGATAACCGCCGTATTTTTTGGTAGCGCCGCAGAGGAAGAGAAGGCGGTCAATAAACGTATCAATCAGTGAATTGATGTCTTGGGGATGGTGGTAAAACGGGGGAGAAGCAGGGGCGATAGTGGCTCCGGCTTGGGCCAACAGGGTCATATTTTGCAAATGAATCAAGCTATAAGGCGACTCTCTGGGAACGAGTACCAAGGGGCGGCCTTCTTTGAGTTGTACGTCTGCGGCGCGGGTAATCAGATTGTCGGATATTCCATGCGCCATACGGGCCAAAGCGCCCATGCTGCAGGGAAGCACCAGCATGGAGTCGGCCGGATTGCTGCCCGATGCAAAAGGCGCCGAAAAGTCGTTGACATCCCAATAACACCATTGGGGGGCTTGAGGCAGGGGTTTTGCCCATTCGTACTCCCAAACCTCCCTTGCATTTTTGGTCATTACAATAGACAGGTTGATGTCTGTTTGGCAGGATAATTTTTCGAGCAGACGGGCCGGATAGCAGGCCCCGCTGGCTCCGGTTATGGCCAGCAGTAGATGAAAAGGAGGAGAGGTGCTCATAAAGAGGGAATAAAGCGTTCTACAAACCAAATCTTGAATATCGGGTCCAAGAAGTGTGGTTTATTGCGGATAAATATCAAGATTTCCTTTTTCTCCAGCGCCGTTCGTACGCGGGTTACGTTGGCCGAAGAATGGAGTCCGTAGGTTTCGAGCGTCTGAGCCGTGCAAAACCGTTCGATGCCGTCCGTTACCGCTTTAAGAAAACTTATTTGGGGAACGGTTAAATCGTCTGTAAGAAGGCAAAAGCGATGGTGGAGTATGTCTAACAAATCCCTGTAGGCATCGGAGAACATAGAGTCGTTCATATAGCCTTTGGTGTTGATAAAGCAGATATGGGCAAAATATTGGGTGTAAAAGGGATGTCCTCCCGTTGTTCGGAGCAGGGCTTCGGCCAAGTCGGGGGCAATGACCCTGCCCGCCTTGTGAAAACCCTTTATAATGTAGTCTTTAAACTGCTTTTCTTCTATGGGCGTAAGCGTAATGTGTTCAAAGGTTTTTTTCAAAATTTCCTTTGGTCCGCTCAATTCTCTGATGGCATTTACTTTGGATGCCGTTATCACATAGGTCGTCCGGCTCTGCCGCTTCCAGCCGTCAAGGGCCTTAATCAGTAGTCTATACCCATCTTCGAATCTGGCTACATTTTGAAAATCACTGATATGTATAATTAATCTTTCTTCAAAAAGATGGCAAAGCTGTTCGGGAAAGGCGAGTAACTCATCTGTTTGTTCTTTGGAGTGTATGGGGAGAAAGTCAAGGCGTATGTCATTCATTTTGCCCTCGTTTACATATACGGAGGGATTGTTTAGGGGGAGCATACGGGCGCAAAGATTCTTCCATTCGTCCAGCGTGTTTACAAAACTGCCGGCGGTTTGTTTGGTCAATGCAAAGAGGAGTTCAGGCCAACTGCGGAGGTTAAACAGGGGGATGTGGCATATTTTGGCGGGCGACTGCGTCTGTTGTATCTGCGTAAATACCTGATTGATAAGTGATTTTTTTCCGGAAAAGGGCGGCTCCACAATCATACTGTGCAGTCCTTTTTGCAGGTTGGCGCTCAGCCAGTTTACCTCTTGTTGCCGGCCAAAAAATTCTTCGCCTTTAAGCGGTCGGGTGTATATAAAAGGTGAATCCATGTAAAAATTGTATGGGAATTTTTGCAAAGTTATGAATGTTTTTTATCTTTGCAGCCCAAAATAAAAAGAGAAGATTGTTAAGCTCTTACAAGAGCTGCTCACAGGCAGACGCTTACGGTCGAAACTAAATAATGTTTTTTATGTACGCAATTGTAGACATTGCAGGACAGCAATTTAAAGTCCAACAAGGAAAGAAAATTTTTGTACACCGCCTTCAGGCAGAGGAAGGTAGCTCCATTTCTTTAGATAAGGTGCTGCTGACGGATTTTGAGCAGGAAGTGCTGGTAGGGGCTCCCTATGTAGACGGAGCTATGGTAAAAGCCACCGTACTCGAACACCTAAAGGGCGAGAAGGTGATTGTATTTAAGAAGAAACGCCGTAAAGGTTATCAAAAAAAGAACGGACATCGCCAATGCCTAACAAGGGTTCATATTGACGAAATTGTTTATACAAATAAAGAAAATTAGATAATTATGGCTCATAAAAAAGGAGTCGGCAGTTCTAAGAACGGCCGCGAATCACATAGCAAACGACTTGGTGTTAAGTTATTTGGAGGGCAAGTAGCTAAAGCCGGAAATATTTTGGTGCGCCAACGAGGTACGGTACACTGTGCAGGCGAAAACGTAGGCATGGGACGGGACCATACCCTGTATGCCCTAATTGACGGAGTTGTTTACTTCCGCAAAAAAGCAGACAACAAATCTTTTATATCCATACAGCCTTTTGCCGCAAAAGCTCAGGCGTAGATGCTGACCTTAAAAATAATTCGCGAACAAACCCAAGAGGTGGCTGCGCGGCTGT
>WRBG01000138.1 GCA_009784635.1 Bacteroidales bacterium
ATCCAAAAGGTTTTGTGCAAAATCAACATGCTGCCCGTCAAGGCGGCAAAATTGCCGGAGATGCTCGCAAAGCATTGGAAGTGAAAACAGGCGAAAGCGTAGTTTCGGAGAACAACTACTTGCCGGAGAAGAATCCGGTGAAAAGACTGAAAAATGATGCCTCGAATAATACCGGTGGGTAATTTGCTAGGGCGCGGCATCCCCATAGTTGAGGATGGTCGATATTCAAAATTTAATATACTTTTGTAAGTTATTTTAATGCACATGACTCTTTCTCAAAAATGCGGCCTCTGTATGGCTGCGCTCATATGGGTAGCCTGTCTTTCTGCCTGTAAGTCAGGAAGCGGACGCGGCAACAAAGCCGATGCCTCCGGCGTATTTGAGGCGACTGAAGTGGTGGTTTCGGCGCAGGCTTCGGGACTTATTATGCAGTTCGAAATAGAAGAAGGCCTTGTGTTGAAAACAGGTCAGCGTATCGGATATATTGATACCATTCCCCTGCATCTTAAAAAATTACAACTTTTGGCCAACATAAAAACCGTGGAAAGCCGTAAAACCGATATTCCCCTGCAAACGGCAGCCCTCAAAGAGCAGCTTGCCACCCAAAAGCGGGAATTGCAAAGGTTCGAAAACTTGGTGGACGCCCATGCTGCCAACCAAAAACAGGTGGATGACATTAGGGCCTCGGTGCATGTTTTGGAAAAACAGTTGGCCGCCCAAACCCAGCTGCTGCAAAGCGGCAACCGGAGTCTTGAGCAGGAGCGTTTGGCGCTGGAAGTTCAAATTGCCCAAATAGAAGACCAAATAGTCAAAAGCGTGATTGCTTGCCCCATAAACGGAACGGTATTGGCTAAGTATTCCGAGCGCGGGGAGTTAGCCGCCCCGGGCAAAGCCCTTTTTAAAGTAGCCGATATGGAGCAAATCTACCTAAGGGCCTACCTTACTTCTGCCCAACTGTCTCAAATCAAACTGGGACAAAAATGTACGGTATGGGCTGATTTTGGGGAGAAAGAGCGTAAAAGTTACGATGGTGTCCTAAGCTGGATATCAAACCGGTCCGAATTTACCCCCAAAAACATCCAAACCCGAAACGAGCGGGACAATTTGGTATATGCGGTCAAGATTGCCGTGCAAAATGATGGGTATCTCAAGATTGGAATGTATGGAGAGGTTGGGTTGTGATTTATGATTCAAGTCAGACAGATAAGCAAAAACTACAAAAATGTGCAGGCGCTCAAAGAGTTGAGCTTTGAGGTACAGGCAGGGGAAATCTTTGGCATCATTGGGCCGGATGGAGCCGGAAAAACCAGTCTATTCCGCATTCTTGCCACCCTCTTGCTGGCCGACAGCGGCTCCGCCAGAGTAGCGAATTTGGACGTGGTGCAGGATTATAAAAAAATCAGAAGCCGAATCGGATACATGCCCGGACGTTTTTCGCTCTATCAAGATTTGTCCGTAATCGAAAACTTGGAACTTTTTGCCACGGTTTTCAATACTTCGGTAAAGGAAAATTACGACTTAATCAAAGATATTTATTGTCAAATCGAGCCGTTTAAAGACCGCAAGGCCGGAAAATTGTCGGGAGGAATGAAGCAGAAGTTGGCCCTAAGTTGCGCCCTCATCCATAAACCCACAGTCCTTTTTTTAGACGAGCCTACCACCGGCGTTGACCCGGTCTCCCGCAAAGAATTTTGGGACATGCTCCGCAAATTGAAGCAACAGGGTATTACCATATTGGTTTCCACTCCCTATATGGACGAAGCCTCTCTGTGCGACCGCATTGCCTTGATTCAAAACGGGCAATTTCTGCACATCGACAGTCCGCAAAACATGGTCAAGCAATTCCCCAAGCCCCTCTATGCCATGGAAACCATCGAAAACTACAAATGGCTCAACACCTTAAAAAACGACGCCCGTATAGCATCGGTCTATATATGCGGCGAAAAACTCCACCTTACCTTTAAAGCCGACCCCGCCCTCCATCTTCCGGACTTAGTGCCGGTTGCACCCACCATAGAAGACTGTTTTATCCATCTAATGCAATATAATTGAATACCATAGAAGTACATGAACTGACCAAAAAATTCGGCGACTTTACAGCCGTCGATAGCATTTCTTTTGATGTGGCCACCGGCGAAGTATTGGGCTTTTTAGGGGCCAACGGGGCGGGCAAAACCACAGCCATGCGCATGTTGTGCGGCTTGAGCAAGCCCAGTTCGGGCCAAGGTCGGGTGGCCGGTTTTGACATTGTTCGACAGCCGGAACAAATTAAAAAGAACATTGGCTACATGAGTCAAAAATTTTCTCTGTACGAGGATTTAAAAGTATGGGAAAACATTCGCCTGTTTGCCGGCATCTATGGGATGGAAAACAGGCTTATCGCCACAAAAACAGACGAAATGTTGCACCGGCTGGGGTTTGCGTCCGAAAAAAATACCATAGTTAAGACCCTGCCGCTTGGCTGGAAGCAAAAATTGGCCTTTTCCGTATCTATCTTTCACGAACCCAAAATCGTGTTCTTGGACGAGCCTACCGGAGGCGTAGACCCTATTACCCGACGACAATTTTGGGAACTGATTTATCAAGCTGCCCATCGGGGCATTACCCTCTTTGTCACCACCCATTATATGGACGAAGCCGAATACTGCAACCGGATATCCATGATGGTAGACGGGCGCATAGAGGCCTTGGGAACGCCCAAACAACTTAAACAACAATTTCAAGCGACCTCCATAGACGAAGTGTTTAGGAAGTTAGCGCGGAAAGCAGTAAGAAATGAATAAACGATGGGGAAGACACAACAATTTTCGGCCTTTATCAAAAAAGAGTTTCGGCATATTTTCCGCGACAGGCGCAGCATGCTCATCCTGCTGGGAATGCCCATCATCCAAATTATCCTCTTTGGATTTGCCATTACCACCGAAGTCAAAAATGCTCAAGTAGCGGTCTTTGACCCTTCTAACGACATCGCCACCCAACGCATCATCCACCGGTTACATGCCAGCGAATACTTCCATATTGCTTACTACCCCAACCATCCGGAGGACATTAACCAGCTGTTTCAAGAAGGAAAAATCCAGTTGGCCATACTGTTCAACGACCATTTTGACCAACGCTTAAAACATACTGGAGATGCTTCCGTACAACTTCTTGCAGATGCCACCGACCCCAATCAAGCCAGCATAATGGTTGGATACGCTTCTAATATTTTGGCCGCCTTCCAACAAGAATGGATGCAGGAATGCCGCATACCCCTGCAAATAATACCGGAGATACGTATGCTCTACAATCCCCAAATGAAAGGAGCCTATAATTTTGTGCCCGGAGTCATGGGGCTGATTCTGATGCTTATCTGCGCTATGATGACCTCTATTGCCATTGTTCGGGAAAAGGAAACAGGCACTATGGAAGTATTGCTTGCCTCTCCCATAAAACCCGGCTATGTAATCTTTTCCAAAGTAATCCCCTATTTTAGCCTGTCGGTGGTCAATCTGATTACCATCCTGCTGTTGTCGGTGTTTGTGCTGGGGGTGCCTGTTTCGGGAAGCCTGTTTTGGTTGGTCATCGTTTCCTTCCTCTTTATCACGGTGGCCTTGTCGTTAGGCATACTGATTTCTACCATCGTCCGCACACAGGTAGCCGCCATGCTTATTTCGGGAATGGCGCTGATGATGCCTGTGATGCTGCTTTCCGGCATGATTTTTCCGGTAGAAAATATGCCCCTCATTCTGCAAGGACTCTCCCATATTGTTCCCGCCAAATGGTTTATCCTTGCCGTTAAGAAACTTATGATAGAGGGGTTGGCGCTGAGGTTTGTACTCAAAGAGTTTGCCATCCTCGCTTTGATGGCCCTGCTGCTCATCACAGTCAGTCTAAAAAAATTTAAAGTACGATTATCCTGATTATTATGCTGAAATTTTTAATAGAAAAAGAGTGTAAACAGATATTCAGAAATTCGTTTATTCCCAAATTATTGGTGGCCTTTCCGCTGATGGCCATGCTGGTATTTCCTTGGGCGGCTACCATGGAAATCAAGCATATTAATATACACATCTTAGACCTCGACCACAGCAGGCTTTCCCAAAGGCTGATTCATAAAATCGAGGCCTCCACCTATTTTAACCTCACCGGACTTGCAGCATCAAATTCCGAAGCTATGAATGTCATTGAGTTAGGCAAAGCCGACATCATTCTTGAAATAAGACCCGATTTTGAACGCCAACTTATCCACGAAGGCGCGGCCAAAGTGATGATTTCTTCCAACGCCGTAAACGGCATCAAAGGAGGATTAGGCGCATCCTATCTGGCGGGCATCCTGCAAGAATACGCAAGGGAACTGCGCAGCGAACAGGCCCCCGCCATCAGCCCTGCCCCCATCCCTGTCATTGAGGTCATTGACCAATATCGTTTCAACCCCCACCTCAATTATCAAATATTTATGATTCCCGCCTTGATGGTGATGATTCTGACCATGATTTGCGGCTTTTTGCCCGCGCTCAATATTGTAGGAGAAAAAGAAGCCGGAACCATAGAACAAATGAACGTAACCCCTGTGTCCAGATTTGCCTTTATTTTGGCCAAGCTCATCCCCTACTGGCTTGCGGGTATTCTGATATGCACGCTTTGCTTTGGCATTGCCGCCTTAGTCTACGGACTGACCAATGCCGGTTCATTTCTCACTATCTACTTTTTTGCCGCCATCTATATCTTGGTGGTATCGGGCATCGGGCTGATTATCTCCAACTACTCCTCCACCCTGCAACAAGCTATGTTTGTGATGTTTTTCTTTATGATGGTCATGATTCTGATTAGCGGCCTTTTTACCCCCGTAACGAGCATGCCCAAATGGGCGCAGGCCATCACCATCATCAATCCGCTCAAGTATTTTATACAGGTGATGCGGGCTGTCTATCTTAAAGGAAGCGGCATTATTGACCTCTTATCCCCACTGGCCGCACTTATCACCTATGCCCTTTTTGCCAATGTTTGGGCGGTACTAAGCTATCGGAAAACAGCGTAAAAAAAACAGAGGTTGCCCGAATTGGACAACCTCTTGTGATTTGGCAGCTACCTACTCTCCCACTTGGTGTAGCAGTACCATCGGCGCAAACGGGTTTAACTTCTCTG
>WRBG01000139.1 GCA_009784635.1 Bacteroidales bacterium
AACGTAACGGGATGGGAAGCGGGAAGGCGTTGTAGTTTGTCTTCGAGGATAAAGGACAAAAAGAGGGTGTCGCCCGGGCGCCAAACGCCGCGCTCGCCGTAGATATAGCCTTTAAGGCCGCGCTGCACCTCCCGTCCCCCTACATCAAAGCGGCTCAACGACTTTTCCTCTCCATCCGCCAGACGGAGGTAGGAGGTTTGTCCCTGATGTTTGGCCGTCATCACAAAGGGCTTTCCGTTTGGCTCTACAACGGCAAAGCCGTCCGAGTCGGTGGCAGCCATACCAATCTGCTGTAATTGATAATTGTACACCGTTATCTGTGCATCTTTTACCGGCTTTACGGTGGTAATATCGCTTACGGTAATCCATAGTTTGTTTTGCGCGCCGCCCTTGGCAATAATCCCCAAGTTGGAGCCGATTACATTACAAAAAACGCTACGCCTACGGCTCATGTAGAAAGAGGGTTTGGAGGGGTCGCCTGCCTCGTTCCAATTATAGAGCGACCAGTCAATGTCGTTATATCCATAGTAATACGATTGCGTTTCGTCCCAAAATGCCTCCTCTTTTTCCGAAAGGTTGGAGCCGTTGAAAAAAACCATCCCTTGGCTTGGCGGCTCAGTAGGGGAGTCGCCAAGTTTTTGACCCGAAGCGTTTCTATCCAAAGCGTTGGCGCCCGGATAGAGGGAGTAGGCCTGTTGAAAGGAGATGTCAATGTGGTAGATAGCGCCCGGCTCCTGCTTCATTAGGGTGGAAAGGTCAATCGAAAAATTGTGCCAACTGTCTTGTTTGATGTCCGTTTCCCTGTCTAACCAAAGGGTCTTTTTTTGAATCAATCGCCCGTACCTCCTCAATTCGTATGTGGTATTGAGGGTGTTGCTCTGCATAAAAGAGAGGATGTTGTGTTCGAATATCCTAATGATTCGGATGTCCACGGCGGAGAGGTTCACCGTTCTAAAGGGAAGGATGAGGTTTTTGGAGTCGGGCAAAATGGTGCCGGGGAAGGGAAGAACCACCTGTGGATGGATAGAGGCAAAAGCCACAGAGTAGGAAGCGTCGTACTCAATCACTTTACCGGAGGCGCTCTTAACGCCCCGATATACGGCAACGCCAATCTCTCCCGCGGGACGCCTTTCAAAGAAAACGCGGACGCGGTTCTCCTCGATTTGATACACATAGGATGAGCCGGCGCCGGTTATCGAAACCAATCCGCGCAGGTTCTGGTTGGGCTGGAGGGCTTGAGAAAAGACGACCTCCACGCCCAATTCCGGTTGGCTTAAAGCGCGGACAGAGAGCGGATAAAAGAGTCCGGATTGCGGAATCACTACCTCGTCTTGAACGGTTTTATCTATTCCCATGGCTTTTCCCTTTATCTCTATGCGAAAGGTTTGTTCCCTGTCGGTTAAAGGGATGTCTTCAAATGTGATGGTAAAGGTTTTAGGGTCTGACGTCCCCTCCACTTTGGGTGCGATTTTTGCGATGTTTACCGTAAAGAGCCGAGCCACCTTCTCTGCCGAGACGGAGTTATTGAAACGGATTTGCCCCCTCACGGTTGCGCTGTTTGGGGTGGCTGCGGTAATGATACAAGGCTCTGATTCCCACATAAAGCTCTGTTTTTCTACCCTAAAGGAGAAAGCGAACGTATTAAATTTTGACTCTGCCTGTTGAATCTTTCCTAATTTAAACTCAGCTTGATAGAGTTGCCCCTGCTGCAACGCTCCCTCATCGGGGAAAAACTCGATACATCTGTTATTAACCCAATAAGCCGTTCCTTTGAGCGCAGGTTTAAAAGAGAAAAGTTGCTCTTTGATGGGGGTGTTCACTTGAACAGAGGGCTGCGGTTGCGCCAGTTGAATCTGAATGGCAGAATGGGGCGTAATCACCCCTCCGGTATAGGCGGTGATATAGCGAGCAAATTCGGGCGAGGGGGTAAGGTCTTTATTTGCTGGTTTACACGATACTATAAACAAACACGGCAACAACGCCAAGAAAAACAAGGACTTTTTCATGGAAAAGGCTTTTAAGAATGATGAAACAAAGATAGCGATTTTTTTAGCTACCTGATAAAATTAGTAACAATCCGTTTCTCGGTGGCGGGCAGGGGAACGTCCGCCTTTTTACCGGCGTCTATACAGTGGAGCAACCACGCCATGTTGCGTCCCAAGGTGCGCATAATCTGCATGCCTTCGAGGTCTTGCCGCACTTCATCGGGCGTATTTCCATGCACCATATTCCAATATTGAGACGAAACAATAGGCATATTGCTAATGGTAAAGTATTTATTTAACCGGTCAACAGCGGCGGAAGCGCCCCCGCGGCGGCAACTGACAATGGCGGCGGCCGGTTTAAGGGCAAATCGGCGGTTTTTGCAATAAAAAACGCGGTCCATAAAGGAGGAAATCATGCCCGACGCCGAAGCGTAATGTACGGGAGAGCCAAAGACAAATCCGTCGTAATTGCCGGAGATTTCCAAGAACTCGTTTACCACGTCGTCCATAAAGCACAAACCGGTTTGGGCGCATTTTACGCAGCCAAGGCATCCCGATATGGGCTGACTGCCCAAATGAAAGATGCGCGTACCGATTCCATTTTCTTCCAATGCGCCCGCCACTTCCATAAGGGCGGTGTAGGTGCAGCCATGTATGTGTGGGCTGCCGTTAATTAAAAGTACGTTCATAAGAAATGTGTTGGTAATAACGGCCACAAATGTACATATTAAAACCATTTAGCGAAGCTATTTTTCTACGAATAAAAAAAACACCTATATTTGCAACCTAAAACAGCACAAATATGATTACACCACTTCTTTTTGGTTCTTTGGGCATGCAGGAAATCCTTCTGCTTACCCTTGTTGTCCTCCTCTTTTTTGGAGGTAGGAAGATTCCGGAGTTAATGAAAGGAATAGGCAAAGGTATTAGAAGCTTTAAATCAGGTATTAACGGCATAGAAGATGAGATAAGCAAAGAAATTCTTGACGACGCTTCCAAAACCAAGTAACGCATGGCAGTGGAAGGCAAGGAGATGAGCTTCTGGGAGCACCTCGATGAGTTTCGGACGGTGCTTTTTCGTTCTGCCGCTGTGGTGGTGGGGCTGATGGTGGTGGTTTTCTGCTTCAAGTCCTTTGTATTCGATACCATCATTTTTTCGCCCCGCACTTCTGATTTTATTATCTATAAGTGGCTAAATCAATTAGCTGCGTGGAAGCCTTGGCTCTCTGCCCTTGAGGTTGACGCCTTTCAAATCGAATTGATTAACATCGAGATGTCGGCCCAATTTTTTACCCATGTCAGCGTATCGTTTTGGTTGGGTTTTGTGTTGGCGGTGCCCTTTATCCTGTATCAACTTTGGATATTTGTTCGCCCCGCGCTTTATCCCGGTGAGAAAAAAGCTGTTACTGCTTCCTTCGCTTTTTGTTCGCTGCTTTTTATTACCGGCCTTATGGTGGGTTACTTTTTGGTCTTTCCGCTGACTATAAAATTTTTGGGTACCTATCAAGTAAGCGATTGGGTAGAGAATCAGATTTCTCTAAAATCCTACATCAGCATGTTTACTTGGCTCATCTTGATGATGGGCTTGGTATTTGAGATGCCCGTATTGATACACCTGCTTTCCCGTTTTGGCATAGTAACCAAAACATTTTTACGTAAATACCGGCGGTATGCTGTTGTAGTATTGCTCTTTTTGGCGGCCATTATCACGCCCAGCGGAGACGCCTTTACCATGTCTATAGTGGCTTTACCCCTCTATCTGCTTTACGAGTTCAGCATTTTAGTTTGTAAAGAAAAACGGGTCGAAGAGGAAGCGGTAGAAACAACGTGATATCTTTAAACAACATATACGTTTCTTTCGGAGGATTTGATTTACTTAAAGATGTCAGTTTTTCCATATCCCCGCGCGAACGCATCGGACTCACCGGAAAGAACGGAGCGGGCAAATCCACCCTGCTCAAAATCATTATGGGTTTGCAACGTCCCAATTCCGGCGTCTGCGTGGTGCCAGACGGACTGCAAGTCGGCTACCTGCCCCAGCAAATGGCTCATGCCAAAAACCGGACGGTATTGGACGAGGCGCTCCGTGCTTTTGACCACCTTCACGAAATAAAAGCGCGCATGGACGCCATTACAGAGGAATTGAGCCGGCGCACAGATTATAAAAGCGATTCCTACCATAAACTGATTGAAAATCTGAATGAACTGCACGACCGTTACGAAATAATGGGCGGCGCCAATCCCCAAGGGGAGGCCGAGCGCACCTTAACGGGGCTTGGGTTTAAACAAACTGACTTGCAACGACCCACTGTTGAATTTAGCGAGGGATGGAATATGCGCATCGAATTGGCAAAACTGCTGCTGCGCAAACCCGACCTGCTTTTGCTGGACGAGCCTACCAACCATTTAGATATCGAAGCGATTCAGTGGTTTGAAGACTACCTCTACAATTCCCGCGGCGCCATGTTGGTCATCTCCCACGACCGTTCCTTTTTGGACAACATCACCCAACGTACCATAGAATTGATGCTGGGCAAGGCCCACGACTACAAAGCATCTTACAGCCATTATATAACATTGCGTCAAGAGCGCATTACCCAACAAACCGCAACTTGGGAAAACCAGCAAAAAATGATTGAAAAAACGGAAGCATTTATAGAACGATTCCGTTACAAAGCCACCAAATCAAATCAGGTACAGTCCCGTATTAAACAATTGGAAAAATTGGAACGAGTCGAAATAGACGAGCAGGACCGCAGCGCCATTCACATCCGTTTTCCATCGGCTCCACGGTCGGGGCAAGTGGTATTCAAAGCAACCGACCTTAGGGCGCAATACGGGGCTAAGGTAGTGTTTAATCAAGCCAATATTACAGTAGAGCGCGGAGACAAAATTGCCTTGGTGGGGCGCAACGGAGAGGGCAAAACCACACTCATGCGCATCATCACAGGCGCATTATCGCCCGGAGCCGGCTCGGCGGGACTTGGCTACAACGTCTCTTTGGGATATTACGCCCAAAATCAAGAAGAATTGCTCAATCCCAACGAGACGGTATGGGACACCCTTGACCGGATTGCCGTGGGAGATATACGCACCAAACTTAGGGATATATTA
>WRBG01000140.1 GCA_009784635.1 Bacteroidales bacterium
ATTTCCGTAGGGCATATTGGCTTGGTCGGCTAAATAGATAAAGGACGCACCTTCAAAATCTCGGATTCCGTCCGGGCCTTCTTCTCCGGTACTGTTGTTAAACATATCCAAAGTAACAATGGCGTCCATCACCGTCAAACCTCCGGTTCCCGAGTCAAAAATACCTATGGGCGAGAAACTGTTGCCGGCTGGATAATTTCCAAAATCCCCGAAAAAAACCGAAGCGCTGTCTCGGAGCGCCGTTTTGATGATGGGAATCAATTCCGGCTCTGCCACAGTCTGCCTGTTTGAGCGGCAGCCGCATCCAAAAAGCAACCACAAAGTGCATACTAATAAAACGCGAATCTTCATATTATGTGTTATTTATGATATATAAATCTCCCATAGGGAACTTCCATACAAAGCTCGGCGCGGGGAGCTTCTTCCACCCTGCCCACCACAGCCGCTTCTATCCCAAACGGGCGTACCATATCTACGATGGAAGCCGCCGCCGGCTCCGAAACATACAACTCCATCCGGTGTCCCATGTTGAATACCTTATACATTTCTTCCCACGGCGTTCCCGACTCCTGTTGAATGATGTGAAAAAGCGGAGGCAGGGGAAGCATGTTGTCCTTTATGACCCGTAATCCCTCGACAAAATGCAACACTTTGGTTTGTCCGCCTCCCGAACAATGCACCATGCCGTGAATGTCCTTCCGGCGCTTTGCCAACACTTCCCTAATAACCGGCGCATAGGTTCTGGTGGGAGCAAGCAGCAATTTTCCGTAAGTCATTCCGGTAACAGGCTCTACGCCGGTTAGTTTATGCCTGCCCGAATACACTAAATCCTTGGGACTTTGCTTGTCGTATGTTTCGGGATATTTTTGGCCCAACTCCGGCCCAAACACATCGTGGCGCGCCGAGGTCAATCCGTTGCTGCCTATTCCGGAGTTGTATGCCCGTTCATACACAGCTTGACCATAAGAGGACAATCCCACAATGAGGTCGCCGGGGGCAATCCTCGAATTATCAATGACCTCATCCCTGCGTATTCTGGCCATTACCGTACTGTCTACCACAACGGTGCGCACCAAATCGCCCAAATCTGCCGTCTCTCCGCCGGTCAAATGTATGTCCAAGCCGTATCCGGCCATCTGCCTGCAAAAATCTTCCGCACCTTGAATCAAAGCGGCAACCACGGCTCCGGGAATCCGTTGCTTGTTCCTGCCTATGGTCGAGGAAAGCAACATGGGGCCTGTAACGCCTGCACAAAGCAAATCATCGGTATTCATTACAATAGCATCTTGGGCAATACCCGCCCAAACCTCCATGTCTCCCGTTTCGCGCCAATAGGCGTAAGCCAAAGCCGATTTGCTACCTGCTCCGTCTGCGTGCATCAGGTTGCAATAGTCGGGGTCTCCTCCCAAATAGTCGGGAACGATTTTACAAAAAGCCTTAGGAAAAAGCCCTTTGTCTATGTGCGCTATGGCTTGGTGTACATCCTCCTTGGTAGAAGACACCCCTCGTCTCGCATATCTGTCCTGCATAAAATCAAACCGATTTAGATTGCAAATGTAGGTAGTTTTCATAAAATATGTATATTTGTTCTTTTTATCCTAATAAGTTATTATCCACATGAAACTAAAGCATACACTTAGCCTTTTGATTCTCATGCTCCCCATGGTTCTGCCCGCCCAAAACAGGGGTCGGGCGGGGGTGCAAAGGGTCGTGCAACAATTAAAACAGGACCCGCTCTTTCAAGACGCCGCGGTGGGAATCTTGGTGATGGACGCACAGGGTCGGGAAGTGGCCTCATGGAACCCCGATATGCCCCTGCTGACCGCCTCTACCATGAAGACCATTACCACGGGAACGGCCCTTGTAGCCCTTGGGTCCGATTACCGCTACACCACCCGGATTGCCTATTCGGGAAGAGTGTCCCGAGGCTCCCTCTACGGAGACCTGTACATTATTGGAGGAGGAGACCCGACCTTGGGCTCGAGGGACTCCATCGCCACGCCTATAGACGAGGTCTTTGCCCATTGGACCAATGCCCTAAAAGAGCATGGCATCCGCTTTATTAACGGCTCGATTATTGCGGACGACCGTTTTTTTATCCATGAAGTGATACCCAGCACATGGTCATGGGGCAATCTGAACTCCACCTCGGGCGTGGGCACCAGCGGACTTTCCTTTTTTGACAACCGTTTTGGGGCTACTTTACTCCCCGGACTTAGAGAGGGAGATGAAGTACATATCCGCAACCAGTATCCCTTTTTCCCCGACATGCAGTTCGACAACAGGCTTACCACCGGTTCCCCGCAGTCGCGCAGCCGCACCACCCTACGCAACTCCGACATTACGCCCACCATTCTGCTGACCGGCTCCCTGCCGGCAGGAATTGACTCTGTGAATATTGCAGGCTCCAACAAATTCCCTCCGCTGAGTTGCGCTTGGCAGTTTAATCAGTACCTTAATCAAAACGGCATAACTACCACGCAGCACATCAGAATGATAGACCACAAGAACGACCCTGCAACAGAAAGTCTGACCCCTGTTGCCGAATGGAAGTCCCCCCCCTTGATTGACATTGCTTACGTAACCAATAAGATTAGCCAAAACTTCTTTGCAGAAACCCTGCTCAAGACTTTGGCCAAAGAACATACCGGCGTAGGCTCCTACGACTCCGCTTATGTGGCCGTCAACCGCGTGATGGAAGAGTTGAATGTTCCCCTGCGCGGCATGACCGTGGCAGACGGCAGCGGACTGTCAAGGCAAAACTACGTTTCGGCCCGCTTCTTCTGTAATTATTACACCAAACTCAAGGAAAGCCCCGTATTTGCCGACTTTCTAGAAACCCTGCCCGTGCCCGGAGGCGTAGGCACGCTCAGAACCGTAATCGTCAATGCACCTCATAAAGAACGGCTTCACGCCAAAAGCGGAACCCTTGCCAATGTTCGTTGTTACGCCGGCTACGTAGACACCCCCGGCGGCATGTATACCTTTGCCATTATGGTAAACAACTTTAGCGCCACCACCGCGACCATGCAGGTGGGCGTAGAACGCTTTCTCCAATCCCTTACCGAACTATAATTGTTAAACCCTAAATATTTTTAATTATGCTCTCTTTATCGGAAATAGCAAAAAAACTACCCGCCTCTCCCATCCGCAAGTTGGTTCCTTTTGCAGAGGCCGCCAAAAAGCGCGGCACCAAAGTGTACCACCTCAACATCGGCCAGCCCGACATTGCCTCGCCTAAAGAGGCTTTAGACGCTGTTAAAAATGCCGACCTCAAATTAGTCCCCTACCCCCATTCTGCCGGAATTGAAAGCTACCGGAAGAAATTGGCCGGCTACTATCAGAAAATCGATATTCCCGTTACCGAAAATGATATTATCATTACTACCGGTGGCTCAGAAGCCGTTAGCATGGCTTTGCAGATTTGCTGCAACCCCGGCGATGAAGTAATTGTAATGGAGCCTTTCTACACCAATTACAATACTTTTGCCATACTCAGCAGGCTCACATTGGTTCCCGTCAGCACCCACATAGAAGACGGATTTGCCCTGCCTCCTGTCAGTGAACTTGAAAAGCTAATCACCCCAAAGACCAAAGGTATTTTAATCAGCAACCCGGGCAATCCCACCGGCACCCTGTATTCCAAAGAAACCATGCTTGAATTGGGCGAACTCGTTAAAAAATACAACCTCTACCTTTTCTCGGACGAGGTGTATCGGGAATTTTGTTATACCGACGAGCCGCATTTCTCCTGTATGCACATTCCCGGCTTGGAACAAAACGCCATTCTGTTGGATTCTGTATCTAAGCGTTACAGTTTGTGCGGAGTACGTGTTGGCGCCATCCTCTCCCTCAACAAAGAGGTGATGAACGCCGCCCTGCGCTTTGCCCAAGCCCGTCTTTGCTCCCCCGCTCTTGGCCAGATTGCCGGAGAAGGCGCCATAGACACCCCGGATTCCTATTTTGCCGCCGTGCGTAAGGAGTATATCGAGCGCCGCGACTTTATGGTGGCCGCCCTCAACAAAATGCCCGGAGTCTTTTGCCCCAACCCCATGGGCGCTTTTTACGCCACCGTGCGCCTGCCTGTGGACGATTCCGACAAATTTGCCCAATGGCTGCTTGAAGAATTTGAACATAATAAACAAACCGTTATGGTTGCCCCCGCCGCCGGATTCTACGTTACCCCCGGCAAGGGCACAGACGAAGTGCGGATTGCCTACGTGCTCAATTTAAACGACATGAAGGCCGCTATGGAGTGCCTCGAAATGGCGCTACAGCAATACCCGGGAAGAAAATAAACCGGCTAAGAAACTGCTTAAAAGGGCTGCTCAAAAACGGGCAGCCTTTTCTGTGCTATCCCTACATCAGCGAGGCGAATTGATTGATGAGCAGGGCAAGGAGCAAAACGTAAAACTCTGCTTTCATACGGGGATTCATTCTTTCGGAAGAAAAATAACAGGTCAAACAGGCCGAAACGGGCAGGGCCAACAGGGGCAAAAATCCATAAATCATCCGGGCGTACAGCAGGGCCGTGAGGCTGCAAAAGAGCAACATCAGAATGATGCTTACCAACGCTCTGGAACGCAAAATATTGGCCCCGTCAGTCAGTGTCAGCATTCGCCAAATCGACCTAAGCAACAAGTAGGTCAGTACCAGCATCAAGAATAAAGCCGCAGGCGTCCCGGGGGTCAGTTGGGGATGGACTTGCCCAAACATATCGAACAAAGCGCCCGTGAGTATCAGTGCATCTTCGTATACGATAAACCGGTAAAACACAAGTCCGCCTAAAGGCAATAAAATTCCTCCCAAAAAAATCAGCCCCCTGCGCAGGGAAAAAATATGCAAGACTGCGGCCGCTACCGCCACCGCCGCTACCATGATAAAGCAAGGCCAATAGAGCAGACCGGCACAGGTGGTACATAAAGCAGCCATAAAAAGAGGAGCCACCCTGTCTTTGGCTTGGGTGGAGATAAACAGGGCAAATAAACCCGCTATCGCCAACAGGGTAGACAAAAAAACAAAGGAAAAGGCCCTCGCTTGGGGATAGGCAAAAATAAACAGCAGGTAAAACCACACCATCAAGTGTCCGGAGCGG
>WRBG01000141.1 GCA_009784635.1 Bacteroidales bacterium
CGCTTTTATGTTCACCGCCGACTTGGTGCGCAAGATGGAATTTGATGTGGAGCTGTCGTTTATCAAGGTGGCCTCTTATCGGGGGACACAGTCTACCGGCAAAATAGAGGAGATTATAGGACTAAATGTTCCTGTAGAGGGACGGACGGTGGTGGTGATAGAAGACATTGTAGACACGGGAGAAACCGTGGTCAACTTGGTAGACACGCTAAAGAAACAGCGTCCAAAGCAAATCAAGATATGCAGTTTGTTGTTAAAGCCCGACCAATATAAGAAATCCATTTGCCTCGACTACGTCGGCCTCAAAATTCCCAACGCATTCATTGTAGGGTATGGCCTCGACTATAATTCTTTAGGCCGTCATCTTCCCGATATTTACGTAATTGACCCTTCTAACTAATACCTAATCTATGTTGCACCTTATTTTATTCGGCCCTCCCGGCGCAGGCAAGGGCACGCAGTCCAAACTGCTTATATCCAAGTACAACTTGACGCACCTTTCTACCGGAGACATGTTGCGCAGTCACCTTAAAGAGCAAACGGCGCTGGGCAAAGAGGCCGCCCGCTACATCAATCAAGGGCTGCTTGTTCCCGACGAAGTGGTGATTGACATCATCAAGCATCACATTGAATCCAACCCCCATGCCAACGGATTTATCTATGACGGCTTCCCCCGCACCATTGACCAAGCCGTCAAATTGGATGAATTGCTTACAGGGCGCGGACAGCAAATTAATTTAATGATTTTCTTTGACTTACCAGATTCGCTTATCCATGAACGTATGCGCAAAAGGGCCGAAGTCGAAGGCCGGTCAGACGATGCAGACGACCAAGTCATTGCCACGCGAATTGCTACCTATCACCAAAAAACAAAACCACTGATTGACTATTACTGCGCTCAAAATAAGTGCGCACAAATAGACGGAGCGCCAAGCATCGAAGAAGTAAGTCTGGCCACCTGCCATGCTGTGGACGGCCTTATCAAACATGAGTGATTCCAATTTTGTAGACTATGTACGTGTTTTTTGCGCCTCCGGAAACGGCGGTAAAGGGTCTGTACACCTCCACCGCGAAAAATTCGTGGCCAAAGGAGGTCCGGACGGAGGAAACGGAGGCAGGGGCGGACATATCATCCTAAGGGGCAATAGTCAATACTGGACGCTGATTCACTTGAAATACCGCAAACATATTCGCGCCCAACACGGCCAAGCGGGAAGCGGAAGGCTGTGTACAGGCGCCGACGGGCCGGATATTGTGTTGGACGTGCCTTTGGGCACCGTCGCACGGGAAGCCGAAACGGGCAACCTCCTGTTTGAAATCACCCAAGATGGAGAAGAACAAGTCCTTTGCAAAGGAGGACGGGGAGGAATGGGAAACGCTTTTTTTAAAAGTTCCACCCTGCAAACACCCCGCTTTGCCCAGCCCGGAGAAGCCGGAATAGAAGGCTGGTTTATTCTTGAATTAAAATTATTGGCAGACGTAGGCTTGGTGGGATTCCCCAATGCCGGAAAATCCACCCTGCTCAGCGTGGTTTCTGCCGCCCGTCCCAAAATCGGAGATTATGCCTTCACCACCTTGGAACCCAACCTTGGCATTGTTTCGCACAGGGACGATAAATCCTTTGTCATGGCCGACATACCCGGAATCATAGAGGGAGCGCACGAGGGGAGAGGATTAGGACTCAGATTTTTGAGGCATATCGAAAGAAATTCCGTGCTGCTCTTCCTTGTATCTGCCGAAAGCCCCGACCCCGCCGCAGAATACCATGTATTGGTCAATGAATTAGCCCTATTCAATCCACAACTCTTAGACAAGGTCAGACTGTTGGCCATCTCCAAGTCGGACATGTTAGACGCCGAATTGGAGGCGCAGACAAAAATCTTGCTGCCCAAAGATGTTTCCCATATCTTTATTTCTTCTGTTACCGGCAAAGGAATCACGGAATTAAAAGACCTCCTTTGGAAAACCCTAAATCAGGATGCTTGAACAACTGCTCGAGTTGGACCGTTGGCTCTTTCTGCTGATTAACGGAGCGCACACGCCTTGGATAGACCTCTTGATGCAGGCCCTTTCTGCTCCCTACACATGGATACCCCTTTATATATTGCTGCTCTACCTCTTTGTTCGCAAACTCTCTTGGAAGCAAGCGCTGTATGCCACAGGCGCTGTGATGCTTTGTTTTTTGCTTACCGACCGCGCATCCGTACTGCTGTTTAAAGATGTATTTTGTCGTTTAAGACCTTCTCATGAACCCAGCTTAGAAGGGATGGTACACCTGTTGGAAAGACGGGGAGGACTGTACGGCTTTGTATCGAGTCATGCGGCCAATCTTTTTGGCTTGGCCACGCTGTGTTCTCTAATTTTAAGAACAAAATGGCTGAATGTACTTCTTTTTGTCTCGGTAAGTTTAGTGGGATACAGCCGCATCTATGTAGGCAAACATTATCCCCTTGACGTAGTCTGCGGCGCCCTGCTGGGCGTACTTACCGGATGGTTAATCTATAAACTTTACACATATCTATGCTCCTCATTCTTGACCACCAATCCACCAATCCGGACTGGAACTTAGCTGCCGAAGAATATTTACTTACCCGCTTTACCGACTCCGTGTTCCGGCTTTGGCGCAATGCCCCCGCCATTATTGTGGGCCGCCACCAAAACACTTGGGCAGAGGTAAATATACCATATGTGCAGCAACGCCATATTCCGGTGATTCGCCGTTTAAGCGGGGGCGGGGCGGTATTCCACGATTTGGGAAACATCAATTACAGCTTTATGGAACCCAAGCCCGATGGAGAAGACAGTTCCGGTACTTTCAAACGCTGCACCCGACCCATTCTTGCAGCCCTCAATCACTTAGGAGTCAAAGCCTATCTGTCTGGCAGGAACGACTTGCTCATAGACGGTAAAAAGTTTTCCGGTACCGCCCAATGCCAAGCAAAGGGACGTATCTTACTGCACGGCACCCTCTTATACTCCTCTGCCCTCTCTAATTTAGGCGAAGCGCTCAAAGGCCCCCGCAGCAAGTTCAGTAAAAACGCCGTTCCTTCTACCCCCTCTCCCGTATGCAACATCAGCAGTCATTTAGCTGACGCCCTTCCGGTAGAGCAGTTCATGGACTACTTGGCCGACTACATGGGCAACCACTACCCCAACGTACAGCCCTACGCCTACACGCCGGAAGATTTGGCCTCCATCCATACCCTTGCCGGCTCCAAATACGGCACAGATACTTGGAACTGGGGAGAAAATCCCCAATACGCTTATCAAACCGACCTCAAAACTGACTCCGGCTGCCTGCAACTGCATTTTGACCTTAATCCGCAAGGCCTCATCTCCCGCATCCGCATCTTTGGCGACTATGTAGCCCCTTTAGACCGAGAAGCTTTGGAAAACCGCCTCATCGGTTGCCAACCCGACGAACAGGCATTGGCAGAGCGGTTATTTCTTCCTCATCTTCTCCTTAGCTTTGATTAATTGCTCTTTCAAGATGTCTACGCAAAGCGAAACAGCTTCTTCAAAAGACTCGCAATTCCGTTCCACCACAATATCGTTGCCGGGAATCTCGGCGCGCATGGTGGTTTTTTTGTTTTGATAATCAGGCACGATACTCAAAGTAACGTCCACGGCCATAAGGCCGTCAAAAAATTTGTCCAACTTTCCGACTTTCTTGTTGATAAAATCAACCAATTTCTTGTCGGCATCAAACTTCACCGATGTTATTCTAATTTCCATAATATATAGATTTAAGGATTGATGAACCGATATACAGTTATGCTACCACCCCACAAAGATAATAAATTTCTTTATTCGGCGCGGGGGTGGAATTGTTTATACACTTTTTGCAGGGTCTTAAAATCACTGTGGGTATAGATTTGGGTCGCCGCAAGGGAGCTGTGGCCCAGCAATTCTTTAATACTGTAAATATCAGCTCCGTTATGCAGCAGGTGGGTGGCTATTGAGTGGCGTAGGCGGTTGGGGGTCTTTTGGCCGAGAATCCCTTGAGTCCCGTCCAAGACCGCATGTACCATATTGTTCACATAGCTCAACGGTAGTTTGTTTCCTTTGGAAGTAACGAACAGGGGGGCATCCACCCACAGCTCCCCTCCACCGGATAGGGACTTCCTTTCTTCGACAAGTCGGTGCAAATCGCCTGCAAGAGCCTCGGTCATGGGAACTTCCCGCATTTTATTACCCTTGCCCCGTACCCGAATCAACATTCTTGCAAAATCTATATCCGATACCCTCAATCCGGTCAGCTCTGCCCTGCGGATACCCGTAACATAAAGGGTATGCGTTACCACATACGCTTGATATCGGGAAAAATCATCCTCATCCGCCGGCGCATCCAACATATTATTAAGCGCCTCCCGTGCGTAGAAATCGGGAATAGGGCGGCCGGCCTTGGGACGAATCAGTAATCCCGTTGGGTTGGAGCTGCATAAGCCCTGTTTCATCAAAAAACGATAGTAACTGCTGATGGCCGATACATGCAACTGCACCGTACGGGGACTGAACTCCCTTTCCATCATATTAGCCATGTAGGCCCTAACCGTTAAGGGCTGAACCTCCTCTGATTCCCTACCGTCTTCCCCCAAGTCCGCAAACCGGAAAAACGAAACCAAGACCCCTGTGTAAATAGCTGTAGTCCTTTCCGAATATCGTTTCTGCTCCCTAAGGTAACGAATAAACAACTCCAAGTTTGACATGTCCGGTTTTTGGGGGCAAGGTACAAAAAAATTGAATATCATCATCGTCCCATCCGGCTGATGCCACGCGCCGAATCAAAAATAGGTCTTTTTTTGTCTATCCGTCAGATAATTATTCATCTTAAACCTCCATGCCTGTCATACACAATGCCGCAATTGCGGTCTTTATATATTTTTTCATCATCATATCATAAGTTTTTTTGTCAGTGAAGCCCCCAATAGTATTCAATAAAATTTGGACGAGAGCATTCAAAAAGTCCGGTTTCATAAAACAGATTTGCCGTCTGCATCGCATTTAATTTGGAAGTCTTGGAAACATACAGCACAAACAAATTTTCCATAAACAGATCGTCATCACCTATTATGCAACCGTTTTGCTC
>WRBG01000142.1 GCA_009784635.1 Bacteroidales bacterium
ACGCCCTGTTTCGCAAGGCTGGAATTGTCCGCTGTTACAATCGGGAGGAGTTGGTAACGGTGGCGGGCATTTTTATGCACCCCAAAGTAACGGGAAAAAATATTGCCATTATCACCCATGCGGGCGGTCCTGCCGTTATGCTCACCGACGCATTATCAAATAATGGACTGAATGTTCCGCACATTGAAGGCGAAGTTGCCGATAGATTGCTGTCCAAATTATATGCGGGTTCATCTGTGGCAAATCCTATTGATTTTTTGGCGACAGGAACAGCAGAACAGTTGGGAGAAATTATTGACGCTTGCAACAATGACTTTGATAATATTGATATAATGGCAGTTATCTTTGGCAGTCCGGGATTGTTTCCCAATTGGGACGTGTATGCTTTGTTGGACGAGAAAATGAAAACGAGCAAGAAGCCCATATTCCCTATTCTGCCGTCTATTTCCATTGTAAAAGAGGAGATGGCGGATTTTATTAACAACAAAAAACGCATCAATTTTCCCGAAGAATGTGTATTTGGAAACGCATTGGCTAAGGTAATAAATACGCCCCAACCTGTTCCCGCCCACCCTGTTTTGCCCCAAATTGATGTTGCGGCAATTCGACAAGTGATTGATAATTGCGACGATGGCTATTTGTCTTTGGAAAATATCCGTATTTTGCTCGATGCCGCAGGAATTGCACGAAAAGACGAGGCGGAAGTAACTACGGAAGAGGCAGCGGTAGATTTTGCCAGAAAAGCGGGTTATCCATTGGTAATGAAAGTAGTAGGCCCCATTCACAAGTCAGACGTAGGCGGAGTGGTGTTGCATGTAAAAGACGAGGAAACAGTAGCACGCGAGTTTAACCGTTTGATACAAATACATGAAACTTACGCAGTTGAGATTTATCCCATGTTGTTTGGCACGGTAATATTTATTGGTGCGAGCAGGGAAGAACAGTTTGGACATCAGGTATTATGCGGTTTGGGCGGAATTTTTATTGAAGTTTTGAAAGACGTACAGGCATCGTTGGCGCCCATCGGCAAGGAGGAGGCTTTGGATATGATAAAAAGTCTGCGCGGATACAAAATTATTCAAGGAATAAGAGGTCAAGAGGCTGTAAATGAAGACTTATTTGCGGAAGCAGTTTCGCGTGTTTCGGCCTTGGTTCAAGTTGCCCCCGAAATTGCAGAAATGGATTTGAATCCTTTATTGGGTTCTTTAAAAACGGTAGTCGCCGTAGATGCAAGAATACGAATAGAAAAGTAAGTCATTTAATCAAATAAAATCAAAAACATAACAAATTAAACAATTATGGCATTAAAAGGAGCAATCACGGTAGATACCGAAAAATGCAAAGGCTGTAGCGTTTGCGTGGTAAACTGCCCTACTAAAACCATTGCGCTGGCTAAAGAAGTCAACAACAAAGGCTACAACTATGCCTACATGGCAAACCCCGACACCTGTACCGGCTGTACCAACTGTGCAGTCGTATGTCCCGACACCTGTATCACCGTATACCGGGTAAAAACGTAATAATCAATTAAAAAATAAAACAATGGCTGAAAAAGTATTAAAAAAAGGGAACGAAGGAATCGCCCTCGGCGCCATACACTGCGGCTGCGACGGCTACTTTGGCTACCCGATTACGCCGCAATCCGAAGTGATGGAAACACTTATGGAAGAAAAGCCTTGGGAGACCACCGGTATGGTGGTGCTTCAGGCCGAGAGCGAAATAGCATCTATTAACATGGTACACGGCGGCGCCTGCTGCGGCAAAAAGGTCATGACCTCCTCAAGCAGTCCCGGACTAAGCCTTATGTGCGAAGGACTGAGCTATTTGGCAGCTTCCGAATTGCCCTGCGTGGTGGTCAACGTGGTTCGCGGAGGCCCCGGATTAGGCACCATTCAACCCTCTCAAGGGGATTATTATCAAGCTGTAAAAGGAGGAGGACATGGCGATTATAAAACCATCGTACTGGCGCCTTTCTCCGCCCAAGAAATGTATGATTTTGTAGGACTCGGATTTGACTTAGCCTTCAAATACCGCATTCCTGTCATGATGCTGACCGACGGCATGATTGGGCAGATGATGGAAAAGGTGGAATTGCGTCCCCAACAAGCCCGTCTGAGCGACCAAGAAATTGTAAGTCGTTACGGCTCATGGGCTACCACTGGAAAGACGAGCGACCGCCCCAAAAATGCCGTTACCTCTTTAGCCCTTGAATCCAAGGTACACGAAGCCCTAAACTTTAAATTGCAGGCCAAGTATGCAGAGATAACAGAGCATGAAGTACGCTTTGAAACCCTTGCCTGTGAAGACGCAGAATACTTATTGGTCGCCTACGGCAGCGTAGCCCGTATTTGCGAAAGCGCTGTGGAGGCCGCCCGCGCCCAAGGAATCAAATTAGGCCTTTTGCGCCCCATTACTCTTTTCCCTTTTCCTAATGTGGAAATACAACGTATGATTCCCCAACTCAAAGGTATTCTGTCTGTGGAACTCAGCGCCGGACAAATGGTAGATGATATCCGTTTGGCGGTAGAAGGAAAGGTTCCCGTACATTTTTACGGACGTTTAGGCGGTATGATTCCCTCTCCTCAAGAGGTGCTTGAAGCATGCAAAGCCCACTATATTAAATAAGCGCTTAAAAATTATGATTATGGATGTAAAAGACATTATAAAACCCGAAAATCTGGTATACAAAAAAAATAAAGTGCTTACCAATAATGTAATGCACTACTGTCCGGGCTGTTCCCACGGAACCGTACACAAACTGATTGCCGAAGTTATAGACGAAATGGGCATTCAAGATAAAACCATAGGTATATCGCCTGTAGGCTGCGCCGTATTTGCCTACAACTATGTAGACATTGACTGGCAGCAAGCTGCCCACGGACGCGCTCCTGCCTTGGCTACCGCCATCAAAAGGCTGTGTCCCGACAAATACGTATTTACCTATCAAGGAGACGGAGATTTGGCCTCCATCGGAACGGCAGAAATCATGCACGCCTGTAACCGGGGAGAAAATATTGTGGTAATTTTTATCAACAACGCCATCTACGGCATGACCGGAGGACAAATGGCCCCCACCACCCTCTTGGGCATGGTAACTTCTACCACGCCTTATGGCCGTCAAGCCGACCTTAACGGATACCCTCTTAAAATCACCGAATTGATTGCTCAATTAGAAGGTACCTGTTACGTAACCCGCCAGTCGGTGCAAAATGCCGCCGCCGCCCGTAAAACCAAAAAGGCGCTCCGCAAGGCATTTGAAAACTCTAACCAAAGCAAGGGAACTTCTTTTGTAGAGGTGGTATCTTCTTGTGGTTCGGGATGGAAACTAAGTCCCGTACAGGCCAACATCTGGATGGAAGAAAACATGTTCCCCTATTATCCCTTAGGCGATTTAAAAGACAGATAAAAAGACAATTATTATGAAAGAAGAAATCATTATAGCCGGATTTGGGGGCCAAGGCGTGCTCTCTATGGGTAAAATATTGGCCTACTCCGGTATTATGCAAGATCAAGAAGTTACATGGATGCCCTCCTACGGACCGGAAATGCGGGGAGGTACCGCCAACGTAACCGTGATAATCAGCGATAAACGCATCAGTTCTCCCATCGTAAACACTTACGACACGGCCATCATCCTCAACCAGCAGTCGCTGGATAAATTTGAGCCGATGGTAAAAGCGGGAGGCCTGTTGATTTACGACCCCAACGGAATTATCCGTCATCCAGTACGCAAGGACATCCACATTTACTCCATTGAAGCCGTAGAAGAGGCAGCCAAATTAGGCAATGCCAAGGCTTACAATATGATTGTTTTGGGCGCTTTTCTCAAGCTCAAATCCATTGTGAAGATGGAGAATGTAATCAAAGGGCTAAAGAAATCAATTCCAGAGCGCCACCACCATCTGATTCCCATGAACGAACAAGCTATTGAGGTGGGTATGGGGGCCGCCAAACAACTAAACGCGGTGTAATATGAAGACTTGGCTTTTGTGGCTGATAGCCTTTGTGGTCACCTTGACAACGGCCATATACCAGCGCAGCACCGGCCCTACCCATCCTAAAAGCATAGCGGGGGATGGCTATGTACTCTCCTGTCCCCGCAGCTTGATTACCGAGATTAATCCTCAACAGGCTCAAGGCGATTGGGAAAGTTTAAACAAGACCTCTGTACTTAAAATAAGGGTCAAAACTCCCAAGGACGATAGGGAACATGCAATGCTTTTATCCGATGATACTCAAGCGCATCTGTATTACAAACGCGCCCGGTCTCAAGAAGAATGGCAGGCAGTGGCCTTGACAGCCGGAGCTAAGGGGCGTTTGGAAGCCTTGCTTCCTTCCCAACCTCCGGCCGGAAAATTGGCATATTACATAAACATATCCGGTCAAGCCCTGTCTCAAGAGAATCCCATAATCATCCGTTTCCGCAATGACGTACCCGCATGGGCGCTTCTCCCCCATATACTGTTTATGTTTGTAGCCATGCTGTTTTCTACTTTTTGCGGATTGTTTGTCCTAAAGAGAAACTCAAACTGGAAAAAATACGCATGGATGTGCTTTGCCACGCTTTTGGCCGGCGGCTTTATTTTGGGACCGATTATCCAAAAATATGCCTTTGGGGCTTATTGGACAGGCTGGCCCTTAGGCGACGACCTCACCGACACCAAAACCTTGGTCGCAGCCGGATTTTGGTTGGTGGCTTTGCTGTTTGCAGGGAAAAAGTCGGGGCGACTGCTGGCCGTTTTGGCTGCCGTTGCCTTGTTGGTAGTGTTCTCCATTCCGCACAGCACCGCAGGCTCGGAGTTTAACTACGAAACAGGATTGGTAGAGACCGAACCTATAAGAAGAGAATAGTATTTACAATCGTCAGCGTGATGATTCCGCCTATCATGGGAATGGCGGTGCGTTTTATAATTTCGACAGGCGAGATTCCGGCAATTGCCGATACGGCAACAACTACAGCGGTTATGGGCGAAAAAGAACGTGCCAGCGAACTGCATATTTGCATGGGCATAAGAACTGCTATCGGCTCAGCATTAAAATGTTCAG
>WRBG01000143.1 GCA_009784635.1 Bacteroidales bacterium
CATTGGTTTTGCGATACGTCCGGAGTAGTAATGTTTTGCCATTAGCAAAAACCGCGCTTTTACCTTGCTGTTATAGACAAACTCCAACGTCTGCTCCCGATACAACATCCAACGCCGCATATTGTAGCAGGTGGTGTCTGTTTGTGGGGACAATTTCGATATCCAGTCTGTCCATAGCTACAAAAACGACTATTGCAAATACTATTTGCTAATGTGAAAGATGTTTTTCATAAAAATTAAATAGGCAGCATAGTAGATAGATTAACAATCGTAACATAGGCATATGGCACTATCCGTACTTGCGGTGTCACTCCTTGGATTGCTCCTTGCCAAGCAAGGTGGCCTGTGAGCGCGCCTAAGTTCATTCCGAGGTTGGTCCAATAGAAGCCATTCATGTCTCCAAACTGGCAGCCATTGTTGTTAAAGGTAGCCAAGTTTTCCCGGATAATCTTATAATCCACGGGAAGAGCCACTGCATGCAAACCTTTGTGCGCTTGAATTTCGCCGGTAAAGTTCTGAACTTCTGTTACCAGAGGAGAGTTAAATTTTGCGGCAACTTCATTTTGCACAATAATCGCCGGTCTGGTTTCTGCCATGGCGCTGGCAGCATTATACTCAATCTCCGCCGGCCACATAGTCTCAGGTCCATATGCCATCGCAGCATGAGGCTTAAAGTAAACCA
Source organism: Bacteroidales bacterium (assembly GCA_009784635.1). Classification (GTDB taxonomy): domain Bacteria; phylum Bacteroidota; class Bacteroidia; order Bacteroidales; family UBA932; genus WRBG01. The sequence goes on from WRBG01000143.1 coordinate 683, forward strand.
CCTGTTTGGGACGGGTTGGGCCTAAGCTATTTGCAAAATGCGCTGCATCAGAAGGCCGTGGGTCGATTTTTTCTATGAATTCTCCGGAAGGCGTACGGTATTTTCTGGGCACGCCATCTTCGTAGTAAAACCCAGTAGAAGGTGAGTAGTACACCTTTGCCCCAAGTTGGAGAGGCAAATCGCCTTGAACTTCAATGTCAGGAGCATCCATCGGGCGGCAGGAAGCAATGGTCATCACAAAGAGAGCTATAATTCCTAGAATCAGGGAGCTCGACAATAATTTTGTTTTCATTTTTTTTTGTAGTTTGGTGTTTATATAGTTTTTCATGATATCAAAAAAAAGCCGCTCCCGACAGGAATCGGTGCGGCCCTATGGACAAGGCGTGGGCAGACTGCAAGCAGGCTGACGCCCGTAACTACTTGATTACTTCTCTCTCTCTCTCTCTCTCTCTCTCTCTCTCTCTCAATGAGTATACCACATATCACCCCCGCACGCAGCATTCTGCGCGGGTGCAACATGAATGGAGAAAGCATATACATCGTTTAGTCGTATGGATACAAAGGTAACAAAAATTTTTTAAAAAACCACAAAAAGTCAGATTTTGTTTTTTTGCCTTTACCGAGAAAGGCTTGTACATGTTGGCCACCATCCTCAAAAGTCCGCGGGCCACCCAAACCACCATTGCCATAGTGGAAGCCTTTGCCAAAAGTAACAGTTTTTTCATACGTTTGTCGTAAAATCCCTCCAAATCCCCTAACTTCGTCCCATGAACACTTTTGGCCGTTGCTTTAAAATCACTCTTTTTGGAACTTCCCACAGTCCTGTGTTGGGGGTGGCGGTTGATGGCTGCCCTGCCGGAATCGCCTTAGACACAAAATGGTTTGAGTCGGACTTGGCCCGTAGAAAAGCCGGCGCATTAGGCACGACTTCCAGAATCGAATCCGATGTGCCGCATATAGAAAGCGGCTGTGCAAACGGATACACCACGGGAGACGCCATTCGGATTGTTTTTGAAAACAAAAATATTCGGACTGACGATTACAGGCGGTTTAAAGTCCAACCCCGCCCCGGCCACGCCGACTGGGTGGCGCGGCAAAAATACGGCGATGCCTGCGACCTAAGCGGCGGGGGCATCTTTTCGGGCCGGATGACGCTGCCCTTGGTAGCGGCGGGCGTAATAGCCAAGCGCCTGTTGCAGGAGAAGCATCCCAACATCAAGATATCGGCCCGATTATTGGAGGCGGGCGGAAGCAGGGATGTGGCCGCAGCTGTGCAGGCGGCACAGGAGGCGGGGGATTCCACAGGCGGCATCATTGAGTGTTGCGTAATCCGATTGCCGGTCGGTTGGGGCGAACCTTTTTTCGACTCGATGGAATCCTGCATCAGCCACATTGTTTTTGCCGTTCCCGGCATCAAAGGCATTGAGTTTGGAGCCGGATTTGCCGCGGCCAAGATGCGGGGTTCGGAGCATAACGATTGCTATATAGATGCGCAGGGACACACGGCAACCAACCATGCCGGCGGTATCAACGGAGGCATGAGCAACGGGAATGAATTGATTTTTAGAGTTGCCGCCAAACCTGCGCCAAGCATCGCCCGCGCCCAAGAAACCTTTGATTTTGCAAGAAAACAAATGGCGCCCCTTGTAATCAAAGGACGCCACGATGTTTGCTTTGCCTTGAGGCTGCCGGTAGTGATTGAGGCAGTAACGGCTATTGCATTAGCCGACTTATCCTACAACCTTACGGGCGTAGCCCCGGAGTAGTAGATGCCGTTAAACAAGAATTTGAACGAAGCATGCGGTTGTGCGCGGAAGGTGATTTCGGAGCCAAAAAGGAAGACTTTCCCCTTGCCTACGGCAGCTTCGGCGATTAATGTCCCGCCGTGGAGGTAATGTTGCCCCCACGCCCAGCCGCTGCGCAGAGGCGTGGCGCTGGGGAACCATGCTACGGGATGCACCCCGTTCTGTCCTGCATCCGGTTTTAGACGGAAAACGGGGTTATTGCTGAACAGGATGTCCAAATCTTCGGGAATACCGTAGGCAATCGGTTTGGTATTATCCACTTTTACGCGCAATACAGAGCCGGGGATGAAATATTTATCCGAACTGAACGGCCTTTCTGTGCCGTCCGTCTGAATCTCTGCAAGGGCGTTGGCAATAGGCAGACCAAGATAGCGTCCAAATTCGGTAGAAGTTCCAATCGCCAATACCGTACCTCCTTCCTCGACAAACGCACGCAACAGAGGGGCGGTGGTTTCAAGCGAAATCCTCCCCAAACGGTTTCTAAATTCGGCGGGAATATTGTCGGACGAAACGCTGCGTTGGCCTGCTGCCGCTGTGGTTGGAAACGCACCCGGAGGCAGGATAATCACATCGTATTTAGCGCGCAGATTTCCAGCGTCAAGTCCTTGTGGATAAACAACTTCAAACGACGAGAATGGGAATTGCTGCTCCAACAGCCAGCGAATCCAGCCCGAAGGCATAGAGCCTCCGTAGGTGTCCCAAAGCGCTACTTTTACGGGACGCAGTTTCAAGGCGTCTCCCCTTGGTCTGGACGAGATGCCCTCAAAATTCAATCCGAGTTCGCCGGCTAATTTTTGCACTTGAGCGGCGGTTGAGCTTTTGGCCGGAATATAGATGGTTCCTACCGGCCATGTTTTATTTCCTACAACGAGCGGCGCTTGCAGCCAATAAATCTCTTGACCGGCGGCCAATAAGCGGGTAGTAGCCACAAATGCGTCGTTCACCCCGTGGCTGAGCAGGTAGCCGGAGGGAGAAGATGGACCGGAAACCCTGCCGGCAGGTGGCTTGGCCATTTCCTGCAACTTTTCAAAAGGTCCGTCAAAGTCGTCCAAAATACGGTCGAATTGCACGCCCATTTGGAAAGCGAGGGTGTAACCTGCCACATCGTAGGGCCGTATGGGAGGTCCTCCCGGATATTGAAAATCGTTGGGATGGTCTTGCGGTTCAAACATATCGCGCAAGTGCGGACGAAATGCTTGAGCGGCTTTCACTACATACGAACCGGCGGGATAATTTTTTCCGGCTACGGTAAAGTCCCGAGTGGCGCGGTGTATATCTACGCCGCCTTTTTGCAGGGCATTAATGAAGCGGGTAGCCGTGATGAAATCCTCTTGATTGGCAGGTACAATGTATCCGCGGGGGTCGCGGTTCTCCGGCGTAAACAGGTTATGGTAAAATTCGGCCGGAATACTTTGAGTACCACGGGCATCTGTGGGGACGGGGGCGTCCGGGTTTTGCCTCCTGAATGCTGCAAAATCGGCGTTCAGCCTGTCTACCCACTTAGGAGTTACCGTCCAGTAGTCCATGCTGCCGCGCTCGATGGAGTTTTTACCGGCGCGGTAAATGCGGTACAGGAACATATCTTTTTGCCGCGCAGCAAGGTCAAGGATGGCGCGACTTGCAGTCATAATATACTCAATACTTTGATATTGATGCCATATCTGTTTAGGCCCAATGGGCATGGGGTTGTTTCCGTAAGGAACCAATCTGGTTGGAATTAACGGAATGGTTATAGGGGTTGGGCCGCCGACTATTTCATGCAGCAGTCCGATTTGGTTGTGGAAACCCACCGTTGTGCGTACGCCTCCGTTGAACCATGTGGAATAGGAAGCCTCCTCGCGTTTTACGGCGCCGCCTTTGCCTTCTGCCAAAAACCGGTGGTGTATGGCAGAGCCTACTATGTCAATACCGATTTGTACAAGCGGGTCATTGTTGTGGTTGAACGGGTCGCGGAACGGCGCTATAAAGAGTACGGTTCCGGCAGGACCGGTTTGGTGTTGGTTATACACAATCTGAGGTATCCAGTCAATGAACATGATTTTGTTAATCAACTCGGTCTCCTTTTGAGTAACCATGTAAGAGTCGCGGTTGTTGTCGTGTCCTATATACCTTTGGTAGAGGCGCGGAATGTTCATATTGCGCCTCAGCGGGTCGCTCTCCTGCATATACCAGTTTGACACTAAATCCATACCGTCGGGATTGGTCGCTACCAACAGCAGGATGACGTTGTCGAGTATACGCATGGTTTCTTCATCGTTACGGGCCAGCAGGTCATAAATCTGTACGAAAAGTCCTTGCGAGTTGACTACCTCCGTGCCATGCAATCCGGCGTCAATCCAAACAACGGCCTTGCCTTGGGAAGCGAGTTTTTGGGCCTCCTCGTTGGTCAAACCTTCGGCTTTGCCGAGCTTCACGGAAATTTGGCGATACTTTTCCACATCCTTCAGGTTTTCGGGCGAAGATATAATCATCAATTTAAACGGTCTTCCTTCGGCTGTTGTGCCCACCTCTTGAATCTTGATGCGGTCGGATACTTTAGCGACTTGGTCCATGTA
>WRBG01000144.1 GCA_009784635.1 Bacteroidales bacterium
TCGGTTTGTGTTTGTGCGCTACCTATTTGGTGGTAAACAAAGTGGTGCGGATAGACAGCGGGGCGCTATACTATTAAAAGATTAATTATCAATAAATTGCTATATGAACAAACAAGCTGTAGGAACCAACAAAGAGCAGGTGCAGGAACAACGTTTTGCCGTCTCTCGAAAAAACGTAGTATGGATTTTGGCCGGATTCGGCTTGATGATATTGGGATATATTTTGATGATAGGCGGCGGGACTAAGGACCCCAATGTGTTTACCGGAGAAGCGATGTTTAGCTTCAGACGTATTGTGCTGGCCCCCGTATTGATTTTTATTGGGTTTGTATTTGAAGTATGGGCCATCATGCACATAGCAAAGTCTAAATGAGCGGCATAGAGGCTTTGTTGTTGGGATTGTTGCAGGGCCTTACCGAGTTTCTTCCGGTCAGCAGCAGCGGACATTTGGTTATGGGGAAAGCGCTTTTTGGGATAGAAACTCAAGGCGTTGCTTTTGAAATAGCGGTACATGCCGCTACCGTACTCAGCGTCATCACCGTATTTCGCAAAGACATAGGCCGGTTATTCAAAGCCTGTTTTACGTTTAAGTACAACGAGGACACCCGCTACATACTGCTGTTGCTGTTTTCCATGCTGCCCGTATTGGTGGTAGGGCTTTTCTTTAAAAATCAAGTCGAAGCCCTGTTTGGGGATGGATTGGCTTTGGTCGGTTCCATGTTGCTGGTTACGGCTGTGCTGTTGGCCTTGGCCCAACGCGCCCCCTCCAAAGGTTTGCCTCTAAAGTACAGAGATGCTTTCATTATAGGGCTTTCCCAAGCCATTGCCGTGCTTCCCGGACTTTCCCGTTCGGGAGCTACCATTTCCACAGGCTTGTTGTTGGGCAAAGAGCGGACGGCGGTGGTAAGGTTTTCTTTTCTGATGGTATTGATACCGATTTTAGGTCAGGCTTTTTTAGACTTGATGAAGGGAGGATTTTCCCCTCAAGCCTCCGGTATCCCGCTATGGTCTCTGCTGATAGGTTTTGCCGCGGCATACCTGTCCGGTTTGGCGGCCTGTAGCTGGATGATTGCCTTGGTCAGAAAAGCAAAGCTGTGGGGCTTTGTCCTTTATTGCGCCTTAGCCGGCGGCTTTTGCCTGCTGTTTCACTTTGTAAAATAACGTATCTGTGAAGCGGGGCAAGCACTATTTTGTGGCGGATGCACACTTGGGACCAACGCTACAAGATTTCCGGTCCCGGGAAAAGGATTTTGCCGACTGGTTGGACTCCATTGCGCCCGATGCGGCAGCCCTCTATTTGTTGGGCGACATTTTTGACTTTTGGTGGGAATACAAACATGTGGTTCCCAAAGGCTACGTGCGGGTGTTGGGCAGATTGGCGCAATTGGCCGATGCCGGAGTCGCCATTCACTTCTTCAAGGGCAATCACGACCAATGGACTTTTGGCTACTTGGAAAAAGAGATAGGTATGCAGGTTCACGACCGGCCTTTTGTGGTGCAGATAGGAAACGCCCGTTTTTGTATGGGGCATGGAGACAAGACAGTGTCGGCGGGCGCGGGGCATCGGCTATTGAGTAAGATGTTCTCCTCTCGTCTTCTCCAACGGTGTTTCAGCATGATTCATCCCCGTTGGGGCTTGGGCTTGGGTCATGCTTGGTCGGCGCGCCACCGGATGAGTCCTACATGGACGGATTCATACGAGGAAGCGGTAGCATCGCTTTGCCGGTTTGCCGCTGCGTTTCCACATCCCGTTGATTATTTAGTCTTTGGGCACCTGCACACCCCCACCGACCTCACGCTCCCCAACCAAGCCCGACTGTTGGTATTGGGCGCATGGAGGTCGTATATGCAGTACGCTGTATTTGATGTGCAAGATGAAGCATTTTCTGTACATACGCATGTAATAAATATAAAATAAATGGAAAAGAAAGTATTAGGAATGATTGCCGGCGGCGGGATGATGCCCGTGGAGATTATCCGGCATTGTAAGGCCACGGGAAGGGAAATATTTGTGGTGGGCATTGAGCCTTTTGCCAAAGAGGAGGAGTTAAAGGATGCGCCCCATCTGTTTGCCCGCATTGGCGAGGTGGGAAAAATATTTAAAGCGTTTAAAAACAATAATGTATACGAGATTGTATTGGCAGGAGGCATCAAACGTCCTTCGTTTAAGGAGATGATTCCCGATTGGGAGGGAATGAAGATTTTGGCCAAATTGGCGGTAAAGAAGATGAGCGACGACAGCTTGTTTCGCGCCGTGATGAATGAAATTGAATCACACGGATTTAAGGTAGTCGGAATAGAGGAGGTCGTGCCCGACATGATGTTTATGGAAGGAATCTATGGCCAAGTAAAACCCTCCAAAGAAGACATGGACGACATTCAGCGCGGCATTACGGTGGCCAAGGCCCTTGGGGCGGTAGACGTAGGTCAGGCGGTGGTGGTGCAGGAGGGCATGGTGCTGGCGGTGGAGGCCATAGAGGGTACCGACATGATGCTTTCGCGGTCGGCGACCATAAAAAAGGAGGGTAAGGCTCCGGTGGTGGTTAAGGTATTAAAGCCCGGTCAAGACATGCGTGTAGATTTGCCGGCCATAGGATTGCAAACCATTGAGCAACTAAAGAAATACGGCATGGGAGGCATAGCCGTAGAAGCAGGAGGGATTTTGCTCATCGAGCGGGAAGCCGTCATTAAAATGGCCGACAGGGAGGGAATTTTTATCATCGGCGTAAAAATCCATACACCTGCATAGGTCAGAATATTGTTTTCTTTATTCTCTCAACAATCTCAAGAAAAACAGGCCTATTGACACTACTGCACTTTTTTATAACATCGCGTTCAGTATATCCGCTTATCAATTGACAAATAACATAGCTTTTTAGTCTCAACGGCTTTGAGAGCATGTCGTTACTTAGCTCAAAGGTGTATTGCGGATTGTAATTTTTGGAAGATATCATTGCCAAATAAAAAAAACCCTCATTTTCATTCAGTTCGTCGTTAGAGATAACAATGGCCATGTGTGGTTTTGTCTTTCCATCGGGGAACAGGAAGTTAACCTCGACAATATCGCATTGGTTTACCCTCATTGCAAGTATTTGTTTACATGCTGTGCCATGGAGCGCTTTGAACTGCTTAAAAATGCTTTTCGTATCTGCTCATATTCCTCCCTTTCGACCTCGACAGACGAATCATCAATTTCAATCTTTGTAATTCCACGAATCAACGATAACGCCGATTTTAATTTCAAAAAAGGCAGACTATCGTCAATAGTGATTTTGACTGTTGTCATATTCCCGAATCTTTTTTGCAAATTTAATATGTTTTTTCTGTTTTACAAAAGTTTCGCACAGATTTGTTTTTTACTATTTTTGTAAAATAAAACATAGCGTCTTCATGCCCAAATTGATTTACATCATTGCCGGAGAGCCGTCCGGAGATATATTGGCTTCTCGCCTCATGCAGGCCTTGTGGAAGCAGCATCCCGATATCCGTTTTGTTGGCGTAGGCGGGGAGACCATGCAGGCCTTAGGCTTTAAGAGCATGTTCCCCATGGCAGATATATCGGTCATGGGCTTTTGGGAGGTGGCGCCCCGATTACCGCTCATCCTAAAGCGCATGAAGCAGGTGATGGCCGATTTGGAGGCGCTCCGTCCCGACTTGCTGATTACGGTGGACAGCTGGGGCTTTGTAAGCTCGATACTGAAGAAGGTCAAAAAGAGAAAAATGAACATTCCCACGCTGCATTACGTGGCGCCGCAGGTGTGGGCGTGGAAAAAAAGCCGTGCGCCCAAGGCCGCAAAATTGATAGACAGGCTGATGACGCTTTGGCCCTACGAGCCGCCTTACTTTGAAAAATATGGCTTGCGCTGCGACTTTGTAGGGCATCCGGTTGTCGAGAACACGGCGCAGCTGCCCGGCGACCTGCCCCCGTTCAAGAAGCAATACCAAATTCCGGAAGATTGCACGCTGCTCTGTCTCCTTCCCGGAAGCAGGCAGAGCGAACTAAAGCGACTGATACCGGTGTTTAAAGAGGTGGTTGCCCGCTTGCAGGCGCAGATTCCCAATCTTTTTGTGGCGATTCCCACCGTAGACGCCACTGCCGGAGAGGTGGCGCAGGCCTTTGCCAACATGCCGACTCCCCATTGCATCATTAGGGGGCAGCAAAACCGCTATCTTGCCTTTCGCGCCTGCCGCTTTGCCATTGCCGCCTCGGGAACGGTTACGCTGGAGCTTACCGCCTTTGCTGCGCCCCACATTATTGCCTATCGGTTTAGTAGATTGACCAACAGGATGGTTAAGTTTTTTGTTACCGCCAAATATGCCAACTTGATTAACATTTTGGCCGACCACCCCGTGATTCCCGAATTTGTATTGGACAACTGCCAAGCCGGTTTGATATACGCCAAGGCGCTGGAGTTGATGCAGGATTCGGGGCAGGCGCAGGAACAGGTAAGGCAGGCCAAACAGTATTTTACGCAGCTAAAGCCCAGAGACCTGATGCCCTCGGACAAAGCCGCCTCAGTCGTACTTGAAATGCTCCACAAAAATGGAAACACTATACCCGTATGCAACACGCCATATCCATAATTTTGCTTCTGTTATGTTGCTCGACCGTGTCGTGCATAAACGACAAAACCATTTCTGCAACTTTAGACAGGGCGGAAGCTCTGATGCAGGGACGGCCCGATTCCGCCTTATATGTACTGCGCAGCTTACACGGACAACAGATTCCCCGCGGCGCCCTGCAAGCCCGATACGCCCTGTTGTACACCCAAGCGCGTGACAAAAACTACCTGCCCATTTCCGGCGACAGCCTCATCAACATAGCCGTAAGGTATTACAGTCAAAAAAAGGACAAGCAGAAATTGGGCTGGGCTTACCTCTATTTAGGTACTGCTTATACGCAA
>WRBG01000145.1 GCA_009784635.1 Bacteroidales bacterium
GCAGTTTTTTACCACCATAATCCTGTCGCCGCGGGCAAGTTGCTCCTCTCGGAACAAAATCTTGGCACGAATACCATCGTTATAGCGATTGGCGCGTTTGTTGGAGCGACACAGCACCACCGTTTCGTCCACGCCATAGCGGTCGTAAGCCTCCTGCAATACCTCCAACAACTCCCCGCCCCCGATTTTGTGAACATCGGAAAACCCTTTAAAAACCAAAGCGGGAAGTCCCTCCTCTCCGGCATTGATGCCCCTGCGTAACAGGGTAGCGTTGTGCAAAATTCCCGAATCTGTCGCCTGCCTTACCACAGTGGTCATTTCTACATAACGGAAAGCGCCGTAAGCAGACAAAACGCCGGTATCCAATGCAGGGCTTAACATAAGCCCCACCGGCGGCAACTGTGCCGCATCGCCCATCAGAAAGAGGCGATTTCTGATTCCGGAGCGCACATACTGCACCAAATCGTCCAACAAGCGTCCCGACCCAAAGAGGGATGATTCGGAGGAATGATTGGCGATGAGAGACGCTTCGTCTACAATAAACAAGGTATCTTTGTGCATATTGAAGTCAAGCACAAACTGCGCCGATGCACTCCCTCGGTTCTTCTCTCGATAAATCGTCTTATGAATGGTATAGGCAGGCTTTTGGGTATAGCCCGACAGCACTTTGGCCGCCCTTCCGGTCGGAGCCATCAACACCACCTTAGTTTCCATCTTGTCCATCAACTTGACCATCGCCCCCACCGCCGTAGTCTTGCCCGTGCCCGCATAACCGTTCACCACAAAAAGTTCATCGCTGTTTTCCGATACCATGTAGTCGGCAAACTGCATAAAAAGTTCCTGCTGACAGTCAGTGGGCAAATGCCGGAGGAATCCGCATAATTGTTGATATAGATGCTGCTTTAACGCCATAAGGCCGCAAAAGTAATGAAAAAAAATCCGATGTTTTCAGATTATTTTTGGATATTCATCATTTTTCTCTACCTTTGCAGGAGCCAAAGCCGTATATGAACGCCGAATATCATGCAGCCATAGACCGACTCAAAAAACAAATCGGTAACCTTATATCACAATATGAGTGCATTAAGGCTGATAACGAGCGGATGGCATTAGAGTTATCAACATCAAAAACACAACTAAACGAATATACAACAACCATACACGAACTTGAGCAAAAAGTGAATACGCTACAGCTGGCAGAGGCCTTTAAGGCTTCGGGCACAGATGCGCAGGAAGCTAAACAAAAAGTTACCAAGTTAATAAAAGAGATAGACAAGTGCATTGCGCTGCTAAATACTTAAAAAGATGCCGGAAGAAAGACCATTTGATGACAAGCTATCTATAAAAATCAACCTTGCAGACCGCTACTATCCCCTCAAGATTGTTGCCGACGACGAAGGAAAGATTAGGGCCGCCGCCAAGAGAATTAACGAAAAGATTGAACAGTACCGACAAAAATATGCGGGCAGGGATATCCAAGACGCTCTTTCCATGGCAACCTTACAGTTTGTTATCCGTCTCATCGAGGCAGAGACCAATGAGAACATAGACCCTTTGGTTAGGGAAATTGACTCCATGGCCGTTCAATTAGAAGATTATATGCACAAAGAGTCTTAGTTTTTTATCTTTGACATACTGGTTTGTCCGCTGTGGAAGCAGCTCTTTGCGAAACTCAACATTTTAATTCATAATAGCAGAGTAATCGCGTGTTAAAAACAGGCCCTTTATTACCCTTGGGGATTCCGTATACGGGACGTGGGAAGTTTGCAACAATAACCGATGCTCTAAACCTTGATATCAGGGTTTTTGCTAAACAGCCTTCCACTGCGGACTTTTTATATGTACAAACAAACGACAATACAACCAACCTTTCAACACTATGCAAAATATAATCATCTACATTTCTGTCTCCTGTATAGCCGGATTTGCCTTTGCCTTCTTTTTGGTAAACAATGTTTTCCTTAAAAAGAGAAGAGCTAAAATGCTGCAAGACGCAATCACAGAAGCCGAAAACATTAAAAAAGAGAAAATTCTACAAGCTAAGGAGAAATTTTTACAACTAAAATCTGAACACGAACAACAGATTAACGACCGGAATAACAAAATGGCTCAAGCCGAAAACCGAGTCAGACAAAAAGAGGGTTTGGTCAACCAACAATTGAACGAACTCCAAAAGAAACAACGGGAAGCGGAACAACTTCAAGAAGGTTTGACGGCCCAGTTGGAGCAACACGAAAAGAAAAACGAAGAATTTGAGCGTTTGCGCAGGCAACAGCTTGAAAAAATCGAAGCCATCGCCGGCCTTTCTGCCGCAGACGCCAAGAACATGCTGGTTGATACCCTAAAAGCAGAAGCCAAGACCCAAGCTATGTCCTACATCAGCGAGGTCATGGACGAAGCCAGACTGACCGCCAATAAGGAGGCCAAGAGAATCGTAATCAATGCTATACAAAGGGTAGCTCCGGAAACTGCGGTAGAAAATGCCGTAACTGTTTTTAACATTGAGAGCGATGAAATCAAAGGCCGAATCATTGGTCGGGAAGGACGGAACATTCGGGCGCTGGAAGCGGCCACCGGCGTGGAAATCGTGGTGGACGATACGCCCGAAGCCATCGTTTTATCGGCCTTTGACCCCGTTCGCCGCGAAGTGGCCCGTTTGGCCCTCCATCAATTGGTTACAGACGGACGCATCCACCCTGCCCGTATAGAGGAAGTGGTAACCAAGGTACAGAAACAGTTGGAGGAAGAAATCATGGAGACGGGGAAACGCACTTGTATTGACATGGGTATCCACGGCCTGCATGTAGAAATGATTCGCTTGGTGGGACGGATGAAATACCGTTCGTCTTATGGACAAAACCTGTTGCAGCACTCCAGAGAAGTGGCCAATATATGCGCCATCCTTGCCTCCGAATTGGGGCTTAACACCAAGTTAGCCAAACGAGCCGGCCTGCTCCACGATATTGGAAAAGTATCGGACGAGGACCCCGAACTGCCCCACGCCGTTTTGGGTATGCGTTTGGCCGAAAAATACAAAGAACGTCCCGAAGTATGCAACGCCATTGGCGCCCATCATGAAGAAGTGGAAATGAGTTCGCTGATTGCTCCTTTAGTATTGGTGGGAGACGCCATTTCGGGCGCCCGCCCCGGCGCCCGCAGGGAGGTCATCGAATCTTATATCAAACGCCTAAAAGAGATGGAAGATATTGCCCTGTCTTACTCCGGCGTTACCAAAACCTATGCCATTCAAGCCGGAAGAGAGCTTCGCGTGATTGTAGGCAGCGACAAAGTCAGCGACCAAGAGGCCGAAATACTCTCTCAAGAAGTCGCCCAAAAAATACAGGACGAGATGGTATATCCCGGGCAAGTAAAGATTACGGTAATCCGGGAAACCCGCTCTGTGAGTTTTGCCAAGTAAAAAAAATGCCTACCTTTGCGGCCTGTTTCTGAGCCCGGATGGCGGAATTGGTAGACGCACTAGTTTCAGGGACTAGCGGTCGCAAGGCTGTGCAGGTTCGAGTCCTGTTCCGGGCACTACGTAATATTAAATCCGCTTGATATTCAGGCGGATTTGTTTTTGTGGGCAATAAAATGGGCAATAAGCTACGGATTTCGTCATTAGGGCAAAAGTTTTTAACTTTGCCATGCCGATTGAGTAATCTAAAGGCGCAGAGATTAAACTAACGGCATAAAATACAAAGTTATGGAACTTCAACCACAAGAGATACAAAACAAAATCTATGAAATTAGAGGGCGTAGGGTCATGCTGGACTTTGATTTGGCAGAGATGTACGGAGTGGAGACAGCACAGTTGAAACGGGCTGTTAGGCGAAACATAGAGCGATTTGAGGGTGAGGATTTTATGTTCATTGTGACAAAGGAAGAACTTTCAAGATACCAATTTGGCATCTTGAACATAGGGCGAGGTGGTAACATCAAATACCTACCCTTTGCATTTGGCGAATTAGGTGTCGCTATGTTGAGTAGTGTGCTTAACTCCAGCGCCGCCATTGAAGTAAACAGGCGTATCCTGCGAGCGTTTGTGGCTGTTCGTGAATACCTCCTTGCCCGTGCTTCCCAGTCCGTAGAGATTGTCCAGCTTAGGGAACGGGTATTATTGCTGGAGCGGGCAACCGATAACAATACAGGGGCAATCAATGAAAACATAGAAGCGATAAATGACTTGTCTGAGGATATAGGTAAAGAACTTGAGACTATCTATGATGCTATCGGCGCCTTGTCTGTCAAGACACCTAAGATTGATAAACTTCGCCCACTCATTGGGTTTAAACGTGGCGACGAAATGTGAGAAGTACCATACAGTTCCCGTATCTGTTCCTCAATATCGCGGGTGGACATGCCACGGGAATAGAGGCCAATAATGGTCTCTTCTATTTAGTTAGACATACAAAGGGAGAAAGGCGGTAACCCTGCTCCTTTATACCACATAGCCGGTTATTTCTCATAGCACCTCAAAAAAAGAATTAGCCCTATTATCGCCCTTTTTGATATGTCACATTTTTTGAATACCTTTGCCGGTCAGTAATGTTAAATTTTAATACTATGGATTTTAAAGACTTAATAAGACAACTATCCGAGAGGATTGAAAAACTAAAAGAAAGCATTTTAACTGAGGAGGCCACAAAAAATGCTTTTATTATGCCATTTTTACAGGCCCTTGGGTATGATGTATTCAACCCTTTAGAAATAGTTCCAGAGTTTACATGTGATGTTGGGACAAAGAAGGGAGAAAAAGTGGATTTTGCAATCCTTAAAAGCGGCACTCCCGTGATACTCATAGAGTGCAAGCATTGGAAGCAAGACCTTACACTGCATGATAACCAGCTTTTGCGCTATTTTTCAGTATCTGAAGCAAAATTCGGAATCC
>WRBG01000146.1 GCA_009784635.1 Bacteroidales bacterium
CGGCAGCCTACCCCAGCGCGGCAGGAGCATTGGTGTCGCTAACCACGGCATGGTGTGTGGACTTTGCAGGCTTTAAGCACCGCGCCGACTTGATAAACGATGAAGCAAAGAGAAAACGCATACGCAACAGAACGCATACGATTTTTACCCTCATTCTTATTGCCATTATTGTGATTCTGAATGTTATAAGCAATGAGGCCGTAATCGTATTGGTATATAAAATCGCCTCCTACACCTACGGGCCGCTTTTGGGTCTTTTCTTCTTTGGCATACTCACAAAATACAAAGTACACGACAGGGCCATACCCTATGTGGCCGTAGCATCGCCCATCATCTGTTTCTTCATACAGCAGTATGTGTTTGATTTTGGATTCAGCCTGTTGATTGTTAACGGCGTACTCACCTTCTTGGGCATGTGGTTGTTTAGAAAACGATGATTCGGGTATCGGTCATTCCTTATTTAAACACGACTCCTTTTGTTTACGGACTCAAACAAAATGCTGTCAGCGAGCAGATTGCCCTTGATTTTGCGACTCCGGCTCAAGCGGCGCACCGCTTGCAGCATGACCTTTGCGATGTGGCCATTGTTCCGGTAGCGGCGGTGCCGTCCTTGCCTTATTACGAAATTATGGGAACACACTGCATAGGCGCGGTATCTGCCGTAGCCAGCGTATTGCTGTGCAGCCGGACGCCGGTGGAGCAAATCAGAGAAGTCGCCTTAGACCATGAGTCTCGGACTTCGGTATTGTTGGCTCGACTATTGTTGAAGGATTATTGGCAGGCGGCGCCTCACTATGTACCTCTGCCTGCCGATTTTCCTAAGCAATATCCCCAAAGTGCGGTATTGATAGGAGACAAAGCCCTGCTGCATGGCCGGCAATATCCTTATGTCTATGATTTGGCAGAACATTGGATACGCTGGACGGGCAAACCTTTTGTATTTGCCGCTTGGGTAGCCAACAAGGTGTTGCCAAACGGTTTTGCAGCCCTTTTTGACCAAGCCTTAGCCTATGGTTTGGCGCATATGGACGAGGCCATTGCCTCGGAGGCCGGCAACAGGTTTCCTCCGGCATTTGCCAAAGCGTACTTAACAAAAAACATCAGCTTTTCTTTGGATGAAGAAAAATACCAAGGCCTCCGGCTGTTTTGGGATAAGATAAGGACGTGATAGATACGGTTGTGTATTTGGCATGATATTTGTAAAAAATATTTGAAACAGTCAATACCTAAACCTTATGAAACAATTATCCTTCCTTATCCTTTTTTACCTCTTTTCTGTTTTTTCTGCTTCGCTATTCGCGCAAAGGTCTGCCGATGAAAGAATCACCCTTGTGGGAAGTGTGGTGGATTCTTTAAGCGGAAAATCGGTGGAATATCCTACCGTCACGCTTTTTACCGACTCTTTAAAATTGGTTAGGGCGGTGGCGGGGGCTGCTGACGGCAGGTTTACCATAGAAGCTCCCGAAAAGGGAAGCTATTTCATTTACGTTTCGCAAATTGGGTACGTAAATACCCGAAAAGAAATCCATATTGACGGCATGCAAAGGCGGGTGGATTTGGGCAAAGTAGAAATCAGAGAAGGCGAAAATATGCTGCGCGAAGTTACCATTACTGCGGTGAGGCCTCTGATTAGGAACGAAGTAGACAAGTTAACCTATAATTTAGAAGCAGACCCGCAAACTGCAACCAGCACGGTGTTAGATATTTTACGAAAAGTGCCCATGTTGAGCGTGGACGGGGATGATAATGTTCGCTTAAACGGAGAGACCAACTATAAAGTCTTGATGAACGGGAGGTCCACCGGAATGATTGTAAGAAACTTTAAAGATGTAATCAAGTCTATGCCTGCCAGTTCTATTAAATCCATAGAGGTAATTACCAATCCGCCGGTCAGATACGATTCGGAAGGAATCGGCGGAATCATCAATATTATTACCCATTCGAGACCCAGTGGGTACAATGGGAGTTTAAATTTGGGAACCAATACTTTAGGTGGATTCAACGGCGGAGGATATATAGCCGCTCAAGCAGGCAAATTCGCCATCAGCTCTAACTTGCACGCAGGTAAATTTGTTTCAAGAAGGTCGACTTCTGCTTCCGAAACAGAGAATTTTGTAAGCGAAGAGTACAGGTATTCTTCTTCGCATGGAGAAAGTAAAAATCAATCTATGTTTTATAGATTTGGTATAGAGGCCAGCTATGAGATAGACACCCTAAATTTGCTGACCTTGTCCGGATGGGGTTATTTGGGAAACAGTTTGGGCGTGGGCAGTTCATTTTTTGAAGCGAGAAACATGAATAATCAGCTTACAAGAAAATACGCCAGAACCTCGGACAGTAAAAATATTTTTGGCTCGGGTTCCGGCAGTGTTTCCTATCAGAGAACGTACAAAAAACCGGACCAGAACTTGACATTCAGTTACAGCTTGGACGTAAGTCCGGAAAAACAGGATGCGACAACCATCATTGAACCGGAACTCAACTATTTGTCCTATTCGCAACGCTCCATAAATAATGCCATGGGATACGAACATACGGCGCAGGTAGATTATTACGACCCATTGTCCAACACGCATCAGATTGAAACAGGACTCAAATACATCCTCAGACAGAGTATATCCAACACAGAGGTAAAGTTATATAACGAACTAACAGACGAATGGGTTTTGGATATGTCGCGGGTAAATGACTTGGATTACAACCAACATATTGCGCATGTATATGGGGGGTATGTATTTAAAAAGAAGGTGGTTACGGCAAGAGCAGGATTTAGGGGCGAATATGCGTTTAATGATGGACTTTCCAAAAGCGCTCAAGGGGATAAAGAATTTGATAATCGCCAGTTTAACTTAGTTCCCTATGTCAATTTTACTTTTATGCTCAATAAGGGGCACATGCTTACCGTAGGATACACCCAACGGTTGAACAGACCGGGGATATGGTTTCTCAACCCGTATGTTAACGATGTGGACCCCATGAACATCAGCTATGGGAATCCCAATTTGAACACTGTGGTAAGAAATGCTTTTAGCGTTGGCCACCGGAAATCCTCCCAAAAATGGAATCTTGGGGTTAATTTGGGCGCTTTTTTCACTACCAATAACATAGAGCGAATATCGCGGATGGATGCAGAAGGCGTGCGGCATTCTACTTATGAGAACATCGGAAAAAATCAACGGTATCAATTAAATGTCAATTTCTCTTACAGGCAGGGTCAAAAACTCAATGTTTATTTGAACGGAGGTTCTTCCTATGTACATGTATCTTACAGCGAATCGGATATGAGCAACAGCGGACTTGGTTTTAATGGGTCATTGGGCTGTAACCTCATGTTGTGGAAGGGTTCTACTATGTACGCGAATGCTTTCGTCTTTGGCGGAGACATATCGCTTCAATCCAGAAATCCATACATGTACAGGACTAATTTTGGCATGAATCAGCGGTTCTTAAAAGATAAATTGACTATTTCGTTAGGCATTACGGATCCTTTTAGGAGTAAAGATACATACAGAATTGATTATTTGGACAGTACCTTTAAGAGTCATGTAGAGTTTACGCAGTATGTGCGTTCTGCAAATGTGGGCGCTTCTTGGCGCTTTGGAACATTCAATGCCAACGTGAGAAAAGCCCGCAAATCATCTTCTGACGACAGGATGGAGGGAGGAAACAGTACGCCCAATAGGTAATGGGGAATAATTGTTATCTTTGCCGTCAGAACAAACCAATGTAAATCATGGAGAATCAGAAACAGGTCTTTAGGTCGCGCATAGGCGTATTGCTTATCGGGTTCATGATGGCCATACTTATGTCTGGAACTATTTACTCTTATCTGCATCAGGCATACCAAGGACTGTACGTAATCGGCGGAGTCATGTTGTTTTCTATTTTGCTGTTTGGCGGAATGCGTTACGTCATTTCAGGGGAAAGGCTGTATTTGAAAATGTGGTTTATTCCCAACGGGAGTAATAATATTAAAGACATCGTTTCAATAAAACGGTCCTATATTCTACTTTCGGCTCCTGCAGCTTCTTTGAAGAGATTAAGCGTCCAATTTAGGGCGGGCACATTTACTTGGTGGTTGATTTCGCCTGTAAGGGAAAAAGAATTTATTGAGGCGCTCAAAGCCATCAATCCTAATATTCAAGTGAATATTCCCGAAAAAACAGGAAAATGGTGGCGTATTTGGGATTGGGATGTTTAATAAACAAACCAATGTAAATCATGGAGAATCAAAAACAAGTCTTTAAATCGCGCGTTAGCGTATCGCTTATTGTCCTCTTGTTGGCGGTATATATTCCGTGTATTTGGTTAATTTTCAAATATATGATACTCGCTATCTCATATATTGCGGGTGGAGCATTGTTTTTAATTTTCTTCTTTGTCGTCTTAGTTCTATTTTCCATCACTGGATTTCGTTATATCATATTGGAAAATAGATTGTACTTAAAAGTATGGATTGTTCACATAGGAAGCGCCAGCATTGCGGATATCATTTCGGTAGAACGAACCAGCGATCCGACTTCGTCCCCTGCAGCCTCTCTAAAAAGATTGCGCATACGTTTTAAAAGTGGAACAAGATATTCGAATTGGTTGACTTGGCAAACTGCGCCCGACTGGTTACTTTCACCCGTAAGGGAACAAGAATTTGTGGAGGAATTGAGAACTATTAATCCCGATATTTTTGTCAATATTTCATAGGATGGGAATGCGTATTTCAAACATGGAAAGTCAAAAACAAGTCTTCAGGTCGCGCATAAGCGTATTGCTTATCGTATTCTTATCGGCTATATTTATACTACCATGTACCATACCAATGGTTAAACACATGATGATTTTTGGCTTGAGTA
>WRBG01000147.1 GCA_009784635.1 Bacteroidales bacterium
AAGGAAGATACCATGCAGGAATACGCTGTCCCCACCACAGCTGACGCGATATGCACCAGTCGCGCACATGTTCCATCCAATGGCGATAGGTGTTTTTAAACTTATCGGGAATCAGTTTGATTTGGTCGGTTTCCACATATTCCAAAGCCTGTTTAGCCGGTTCTTCCATCTTCATAAACCACTGCATAGACAGTTTAGGCTCTATCACAGAGTCCGTGCGTTCCGAAAAACCTACCTGAGTGGTATAGGCTTCTTCTTTTTCCATCAAACCTGCCTCTTTGAGCATTACGGCAATCTTTTTTCTGGCCGCAAAGCGTTCCTCCCCTACCAAAATCTGCGCGGCCAAGGTTAAACAGCCCCGTTCATCCAATATATCAACCACAGGGAGCTTGTGGCGCAGGCCTATGTTGTAGTCGTTTACATCATGTGCGGGGGTAATTTTGAGGCATCCCGTTCCAAAATCCATACTCACATATTCGTCTTGAATAACAGGTATTTCTTTATTAATCAATGGAATCAATACTTTTTTTCCGACTAAGGAGCTGTATCTGGGGTCTTGGGGATGTACGCACACCGCTACATCGGCCATAATGGTTTCGGGACGGGTGGTGGCTACGGTCAAGTAATCAGCTCCCGCTTTTCCATCCTCCGACAGGTGATACCTTAAATAATATAGTTTCTCTTTGACTTCTCTATGAATCACCTCCTCGTCGCTCACGGCTGTACAACCCGCCGGGTCCCAGTTGACCATGCGCACGCCTCGATAAATCCATCCTTTGTTGTACAAATATACAAAGGTATGAATCACGGCATCACTCATGTCGGAATCCATGGTAAAGCGGGTGCGGTCCCAGTCGCAGGAGGCTCCCAACTTCTTTAGTTGTTCCAATATAATCCCTCCGTGCTTCTCTTTCCATTCCCAAGCGTGTTGCAGAAATTCTTCCCGACTCAATTGACTCTTTTCTATCCCTTCTTCCTTCAATTTTGCCACCACCTTAGCTTCGGTGGCAATAGAAGCGTGGTCGGTACCCGGAACCCAGCAGGCGTTTTTTCCCTTCATGCGTGCGCGGCGCACCAATACGTCTTGAATGGTATTGTTGAGCATATGCCCCATATGCAGCACTCCGGTTACATTGGGAGGAGGGATTACCACCGAATAAGGCTCCCGTTCATCGGGAACAGATTTAAAAAGTCGATGTTTTTGCCAATAGCTATACCACTTATCTTCTATGGATTCGGGATTGTATCTTGCAGGTATTTCCATGTTTTTGTTCATTATTTAATCATGCCCACGTTTTATTCTATGATTCGATTTATCCGGCGTATTTCAGAAGTTTCAGCAGCCAGTCGGGAAGCGCCTTTTCCGGATTGCGCTTTTTTAGGTTCAAATACCAGCCAAACTTCTTGATAATTGGGATTTTAAAAGTTTCTACCAATTCTATCAGCGTCCCATCGGGGTCCTCGACATAGGCAAAATGGCCTGCGGCTTCTCCCATATCAAAATCGTTATTTCCCGAATCTACCCGAAACGGATACCCTCTTGATTCGCAATCTGTCTTCATCGAGGCCATATTCCTAATGTCAAAGCAAATGTGGATAAATCCAAGGTCTCCCCATTGACGGTCTGCATATATTCTACGGGCATTATAATCTTGTGCTTCAAATAATTCTATTTGAGAAGAGCCTAATATTCGGGAAAATGGGCCTTTCATGGGCTTGGAATGGGTCAGCAATACCCTGCGAAAACTTTTGCCGCCCCCTTCAAGGGAAACAAGGTCTTCAAATATGCCCGTTTTATCATAAAGTAACTTATCGTATCCAAGCACCTCGGAGTAAAACTTCATGGAGGCGGCCATGTCCGACACCCCAATGCCTATTCCGGCCGCCCCGCCGGTACGGTGTGTCCCTCTGCTAAAAAAAGGGATATTTTCTATAACGTCAAACAGGTTGCCGTAGGAATCTTTGAGGTAAAAGTGCAAGGATCCGTCCGGCGCTTTTTGCGGCTCATTCAGTAGCTCTATCTTAGCGTCTTTTAGCTCTCTATAAGTTGCTTGTACATCGTCGCTCTTGATTTTGCAGATGAAAATGCCCAAGTCGCCCAGCTCCACTTTAAAAGCCGGAGCGAGCGGTGTTCGGGTTGTGTATTGCCATATTTCAAAACCTCCGCCACCCTTGAGGTTCAGTGCAAGAACTGCGTGGCGGTTTTGGGGTTGATTGTTCGTATACGGAAGCATTAATGCTGCGGTTCCCTTATCATCAAACAAGGGAACAGACATTCCAAAATTCTTTTTATACCAATCGAAGGCTTCATATACATCCGGAACTCCAATTCCAACCTGTTGAATGCCGCTGATTATTTTTTTCATGTTGATTATATTATGGTTAAGTGGGACTGATTTTTCGAGCGATGCTGAAATGAAGGCGGGGGAACCATCTTTTGAAGAGAATCATCAGGAGTTCCGTGCCTCCCACCCATATTTCAAATTTATTACGTTTGATGCCTCTAAGTATCTGTTTAGCGGCCTTTTCTTTAGATATGCCATTCTGTTGCCCTTCGTCCATCCGTCCATAGGCCCTACCATCGCCGGTAATGGCATTCATAGAGATGGCTGTCCGGATGCGCCCGCCGATAATGATGCCGACCTTTATGTTATAGTCGTAGTATTCTATCCTCAGCGATTCAAAAAAACCGTGCAGGGCATGTTTGGCCGCGGAATATGCCGACCTTAGGGGAAACCCGAACAGGCCGACCATACTGCCGGTACATAAAATATGGCCTCCGCCTTGGGCAATCATTTGCGGCAGAACGGCCTTGGTTAGGATAACGGCTCCAAAGTAATCTATTTCCATGATTTTCCGGTCGTTTTCGATAGGAGTATCTAAAACTTTAGAACGCTGGCTTATCCCTGCGTTGTTCATGAGTATATCTATCCTGCCAAACCGCTCAATCACTTCTGCCGCTAACGGCGCTATTGTATCGGGTTGGGCAAGGTCAAGAGGAAATATGTGAAACCTTTCGGGGCGGGACATCTTGGCTTTGCTGATTGTAAGTTCCTCTACAGAAGGAGCTGAGGCGATTACAGTCGCTCCCTCTTCTACAAACGCCATGGCCGTTGCTTCCCCTATACCCGACGAAGCTCCGGTAATCCAAATTATCTTGTCTTTAAAAAACATGGCCGCAAATATAGGCAAAATCTCCGTATCGCGTTCTCCGTAGGGGGGCGATGCGGGGTAGAGGTCGCTGCGCGGCCTCTACATGACACGCAGAAGACGAAACGTCTGAAAGGTCGCCGATGCCGACTACGGCTGCCGTTAAACGAGCCGACTACGCGGCTCTACTTGCGCTGCCTTAATTCGGCATCGGCGACCATATATCGCAAAGAAGTAAACGAAACGTCTAAAAGGGAAACTGATGCCGAGCTGAGGTCTCGAAGTAGGACGCGGGCGTCCGTTATAGCAAACGAGAGACCGATGTCGGCATCGGCGACCATCGGACGCGAAGAAATAAGGGGCTGCTCATCATCGGGCAGTCTCTTGTCTTATGACATCCACAGCTTTGTTACCTGTTTTTTGAACTAGAAAGAAATCCTTTCAAGCTCGTTCTATCTAAAATTCAGCAAATTCTAAACCAAATTAACCTGCGCGGTCGGCGCTCCGAGAAACACTTATTCGGCAAGCGCGGCAGTGTGCGACATGTCGCGGATGATGATTCCGTCTTCAAAAATTTCGTAAGCGAATACCCAGACTTTTTCAAATACTGCGCACCGATAGCCGAGCGCCCGCCACTTTTTAAAGCGACACAAGGCATAATCGGCAGGATTGGACAGTGATGCCACAAAATCTTCCATACGCTTGATGCGAGCCTCAACCGCTTTTTCAGAAAGTTTCAATTCATCAATGAGATAATGTTTGATTGCTCCGATTTTGCCCCAAAGATGATAAGGAATAATGACCTCACGCATGGTTGAAATGTTCCTTTACCTGTCGCCTCAGTTCGTCAAAAAACTCGCCGGCAGGGCGACCATCGCATTGGGCGACCGCCTCTTTAAAGTCCTTTTTCTTTGACTCCACAACTGTTGCAAAGGGAAGCGTGCGGGTAAACTTAACAAATTGTTTTGCCTGCGGGGTTCTTGTATCAATTTCTACCATTGTTTTCATACCGGACGATTCTTTTACGTTCCACAAAGGTAGTATTTTTGGTTTATTATGGGTGCTTTTTACGGCGATTCCAAATTTTTTCTTATCTTTGCGCCCATACGATTAAACGATGTATATGCCTTCTCATTACATGTTGCGTCCGCGCAGAATGCTGCGTGCGGGGGTGGTATGTAGTGTACTCATTGAGAGAGAGAGAGAGAGAGAGAGAGAGAGAGAAGTAATCAAGTAGTTACGGGCGTCAGACTGCTTGCAGACTGCACGCGCCTTACCCGTATGGCCGCACCGATTCCTGTCGGGAGCGGCTTTTTTTGTTAAACATTTCTTAACCAAAAATCCAAATATCATGAAGAAACTATTACTCTTGGCAGCGGCCGCAATTACGCTGATGGCCGGAAACTGCAACCCCGACCCGGTACCTGTTGCCGTAACAGGCGTTACCATTACCCCTTCGGGGGCCGTGTCGGTAGCGGTGGGCGGCACCACCACACTCACGGCTACGGTGGCGCCCGCCAACGCCACAAACAAAACCGTTACGTGGAGCAGTACCAACACAAGCCGAGCCACCGTAAACGCCTCTAACGGCGTGGTTACGGGGGTCAGTGCAG
>WRBG01000148.1 GCA_009784635.1 Bacteroidales bacterium
CCCAAGATTGCCTACGTAAACAAAATGGACCGCGTAGGGGCTGATTTCTTGGCCGTGATAGAGGACATGCATGAGAAGTTGGGCGCTAACGCCGTCCCCATAGTCTTGCCGATTGGAGCCGAAGAAAAATTTGAAGGACTTATTGACTTGATTGCCAATAAAGCGTATTATTACGATGGGGACAGCAAGGAATTGGTCAACTATACCATAAAAGATGTTCCGTCCGACATGCGGGCAGAGGCAAACGAATGGAGGGCTAAATTGGTAGAGGCGATTGCAGAATACAACGACCAGTTGCTGGAAAAATTCTTCGAGAATCCGGATTCGATTAGCGAACAAGAGCTTATAGACGCTTTGCGTAAGGCCGTCATAGGTATGACGGTGGTTCCGGTAACTTGCGGCTCTTCCTTTAAGAACAAAGGAGTGCAGTTTTTACTCGATGCAGTAATGCGTTACCTTCCGTCTCCTTTAGATAAGTCCGAGGTAGTAGGAATCAATCCCAATACCAATAAAGAAGAGTCCCGTCATCCGGTAGTTAAAGAGCCCTTTTGCGCCTTGGTGTTTAAAATTGCCACCGACCCCTATGTGGGCCGTTTGGCCTTTTTGCGGGTCTATTCCGGAAGGTTGGACATGGGTAGTTATGTACTCAATACACGTTCCGATAAAAAAGAGCGGATATCGCGATTGTTTCAGATGCACTCCAACAAACAGAATCCCATTGAGTTTGTAGAGGCCGGAGACATATGCGCCGCCGTAGGATTCAAAGACCTTAGGACCGGAGACACCGTTTGCGCGGACAAGGCCCCCGTCATTCTTGAATCCATTATTTTCCCCGACCCTGTGATTAGCTTGGCGGTAGAGCCTAAAACCCAAAAGGATTTGGATAGATTAGGCACCGGCTTGGGCAAACTCTCAGAAGAAGACCCTACTTTTACCGTCCGCTCCGACCAAGATACCGGCCAAACCATTATCAGCGGCATGGGCGAATTGCACCTTGAGGTTATTGTAGACCGTCTCAAGCGCGAGTTTAGCGTAGAAATTAACCAAGGCGCGCCCCAAGTGAACTACAAAGAAGCCATCTGTGCTGTGATACAGCATCGCGAGGTATTCAAGAAGCAGACCGGCGGCCGCGGCAAGTTTGCCGATATTATCTTTGAAGTAGGCCCTGCCGAAGAAGGTTTGGTGGGTCTTCAGTTCATTGACGAGGTCAAAGGCGGAAACATTCCGCGGGAGTTTATTCCTCATGTGGAAAAAGGCTTTAAGGCGGCCATGTCCAACGGCGTATTAGCCGGTTACGAGCTAATGTCCATGAAGGTGGTACTTAAAGACGGTTCGTTTCATCCGGTGGATTCAGACGCTCTTTCCTTTGACATTTGCGCCCGCAGGGCATTCCGTAAAGCCCTGCCCAAAGCCAATCCGGTGTTGATGGAACCCATTATGTCCTTAGAAGTAGTTACGCCGGAGGACTATATGGGAGACGTGATTGGCGACTTGAATAAACGCCGCGGCCAAATTACCGATATGGACTCCAAAGGGAATGCCCGTATTGTAAAGGCCAAAGTGCCGCTCTCGGAGCAATTCGGTTATGTAACGGTATTGAGAACGCTTTCTTCGGGACGCGCTACCAGTACCATGGAATTTTCGCATTATGCAGAACTTCCGCCCAATCTCGCCAAAGAGGTGATTGAGAAGGCCGGTGGCGTACGCAATTATGCGGGTGATGAAGATTAATATAAAAAATAGGATAATTCATTAAATATGAGCCAAAAAATCAGAATCAAGTTAAAATCTTACGACCATATGCTGGTAGATAAGTCTGCCGATAAGATTGTAAAAACGGTAAAAGCCACCGGCGCTGTAGTGAACGGACCAATACCCCTCCCTACCGACAAAAAAATCTTTACCGTAAACCGCGCAACCTTTGTAAACAAAAAAGCACGCGAACAATTTGAACTGAACTCGTTCCGCCGTTTGTTGGACATCTACAGCTCCACATCCAAAACCGTAGATGCCCTCATGAAGCTTGAGCTTCCCAGCGGAGTAGAAGTTGAGATAAAAGTTTGATGGTCTTTGACATATTCCTTTAAAGGAAAGGGCCCATAGCTCAGTTGGTTAGTAGCACCTGACTCATAATCAGGGGGTCGCTGGTTCAAGCCCAGCTGGGCCCACTATGTTTCAAGCAGTTGTATTTTTATATGACTGCTTTTTTTCGAGGTTTGTTTACTGCCAATGCACATCACTTATAATCTATGGGCAGTGTATTTGACAACCCTGTCATGGAATGACCGGGGTCATGTATTGATAAGTGCCCCGAATAAGACCCATCCGAGTAAATAGAGAATACTTGCGGTGGAAATACTACCACTACCCTGTTCGCCGAATATCCCTGCTCTGTATTGGTAAGTGTATAGAGGGTATTTTCAATGGCATCGTCCGTAATATATCTGTTAATACAGCCTACATACATATTTGATTTAATGCTGACCTCAACCTTGTTTTCGCCAAATTGCAAAATCTTGTCTAACGGGAAAAGCGTACTTGCCCTCCTTATGGAGTCTGCTTCAACCAAAAGGAAACCCTCCTCACGGGTCTTTTTGTGATAAAGCGCCCGAAAAAAGCGGATGAGAGAGACGGAATAGACATCCTGTCGTTTCTTTTCCCATTGCTCTTTTTGTTTATTATCCTGCGGAGTAAATTCTTCAAAAAAGGGCTTGCCAAAAATGAGCGTTTCGTTTTCTCTATATTTGTGTTCAAAGCTTTGAAGGTAATAGGTAATGTAATACCCCATTTCGTGATTCACTATCTCTATGGGCTCGTCAGACGACACTTTTAAAACATTGTCTCGGCTTCTGTAAAAATAGACTTTTTCGGGATTGAGTACTTCCAACCCGTTTTTCGAGGGTAATTTTCCCAATAGCCTGCGCCAAAACAGGTTTACGTCTCTTTGCCGGACATTGCTTCTTGCCGTAACAATGGCTCCGGACAGTTCCATGCCGTCAAGAGTAAAATCAATGGTATGAAGAGGCTTTGGGGCGTCAATGGTACGAGATACTCGCTGGTAACTAACGTGTGATACCACTATATCAAAACTCCCCTCAACAGGTACAGTAATCGAATAGTTACCGAAAGTATCGGAAATAGTCGAAACGGTTGTGGCGGCAATAAAAACAGTAGCGCCGGCGATAGGAGTTGAGTCAATGGCGTCGATTATCTTGCCCCGAACCTGTTGTTGCGCCAACAGCGTAACAGGGGCAGAGAAAAAGCAGAACACACATGCGATTTTTAAGTTATTGATAATAAACGTTTTCATCTGCATGAATAGTTTGACATGTGTATGAGTCCTTCCACAAAGATAGTAATTCTGTGACCCCGGAGAGATTCGAACTCTCGACCCAATGATTAAGAGTCATTTGCTCTACCAACTGAGCTACGGAGTCAATATTGGTCATTTTAAAACCGTGTAAGTGATTTTGATTACCGGCTTGGCGTCTGTTGCCGTCCCTTCAAAAACAGCCCGAGGATAGGAGTAGTTGTTTACAAATAAATTTCTGCCGCTATACATATCCTCTACCGCATCAACTTCCATCAGCCAAGTGTTGTCTGCCTCCGTAACTTGATTTTTTTTCAACAGGGATTGGAGGTAATTCGTGATGTTGAAGGTATACCGGAATTTGGACCTGTTGATGATACCGCCTGCAAATTCAAAATAGGAGTCGCCTATGAGCTGGTAATAGGCCAAGGTATCGGCGCGGACGCGGGTGCAGAGCGCCAAGGAGGTTGGATATTGGTCGATTATTTCGTAATCAATGGAAGGGTTGTAAGAAAGCGTTACTTCGGCGTTGGTTATCAGCAGACGTTTTAAGTCGATTTGTTGTTGTTGGGCCCAGTCTTGAATCCGGCCCATAAGGGCTGCAAAGTCAATATAAGGCTTTGGTCCGGCCAATCCTTGAAAATAAATATTTTCGGCAGGATGAGGGTCCAAGTTTGAGCCGGAATGGGAGATGGCATT
The DNA here is from genome assembly GCA_009784635.1 of Bacteroidales bacterium. GTDB lineage: Bacteria > Bacteroidota > Bacteroidia > Bacteroidales > UBA932 > WRBG01. The sequence goes on from WRBG01000148.1 coordinate 4,010, forward strand.
GTGCCCGTAGTAGTAAGGGTAATAATGCAGGGTACTGTCTGCGCCATCTACGGTATACCTCAAGGTAAGCCGAGAATACATAAGGTCGCCTTTATTCAGACGGCCTCCATAGGGCGAGGTCGCTTCTTCTGTTCTAAGGTAGAGACCTTTGTAGCGTTTCACAAAAACATGTGTGCTGTCTCGCTCCGCTTGATTAGCCTGTAAAAGCTCCCGCGCATAGTCTAAAGACAGGGCTACGGTAGCGGTGTCGGTGCCAAAATAAATTTGACCCTGCCGACTGACCGGTACGGGGTTCCAGTGTTCGGGCAACAAAGAGTTATTATAAGCGTCGGTATAGCTCATATCCGAGAGAATCTCGTGTACATACAGGTTTTGGGGAATAAAAGCCTGTGTTTTATCCAATACGGTAGGAGGCGCACTGCGGATGACGTACAGGGTAAGCGAGACCGGCCGGGGGTCTTCTCCATAGGTATAGGAGTGTCCGGATTCATAAGGGAGGTAAGGGGCAAACTGAAAGACCGACCCTACTTCGACCAAGCCAAAGACGGGGTCGAAACAACTGCCAAACAGCATATTGTAGGGTTGTCCTTGGAAAAAGAAGTTGTTGGATGGAAGGCTGTCGGACAGCCTGCTCGAAATGGGCAGGTCAAAAACCACAGTCTGGAGGGTGAG
>WRBG01000149.1 GCA_009784635.1 Bacteroidales bacterium
AAACGGCGGCTAACGTCCTGCATACCGGCGCAAGCAGCCGCTTGCTTGCCGTACTTCCAAATATTTGTAAAATGCAACTTTTTTGCACATCCAAATAAAACATTATCTTTGCAGCCCGTTTTTAAACAAATTTTAAAGTATAGATACCATGAAAAGGACTTTTCAACCCTCACAACGTAAGCGCCGCAACAAGCACGGCTTTCGCGAGCGCATGTCTACGCCCAACGGTCGCCGGATTTTGGCCGCACGCCGCCGCCGCGGACGTAAAAAACTGACCGTGTCCGACGAAAGTCGCTTCTAAAGGGCTGTGGATTCTTTTGCCCCCATACCCAACACGGCTTCGAGTCGTGTTTTTTGTTATGAACCCATTGCCTCTAAGGTCAAGCGAGGCGAGCGTTTAAGCACAGAGCAAGCCATCCGGCTGCTGGACTGTACCGACTTGGACTTTCTGGCGGGATTAGCCGATGTTACACGTAGGCGAATCAACGGAGACAGGGTCTTTTACAACCAAAACTTTCATATTGAACCCAGCAATGTATGCCTGCACCGGTGTCGTTTTTGTTCTTTTCGCCGCAACAGCGTGGAAGAAGAAGGCGCATGGGCTTGGAGCATAGAGGAGGTATGCCAATACGCCCGTCAAAAATACCATCCGGGGATTAGCGAAGTGCATGTTACCGGCAGCGTACATCCGGACAGGAATTTGTTTTTCTACGCCGATTTGATAGAAGCCCTGCGGGTCGTCCTGCCTGCCCATGTCAGCATTAAGGCCTTTAGCGCCGTAGAGATAGATTATATGTGCCGTTCGGCAGGCAAAAGCCATATAGAAGGATTGGAGTTGCTTAGGGAAAAAGGATTGAACGCCATACCGGGAGGAGGAGCAGAAATCTTTGACGCCCACCTCCGCAGTCAGATTTGTCCGGACAAAACCGATGCCCAAACATGGCTTTCCATACACGACTCGGCCCACCAATTGGGTATTGCAAGCAACGCCACCATGCTTTTTGGGCATTTGGAAAGCCCCGAACAACAGGTTGACCATTTGGAGCGCATCCGCAACCAGCAAGACAAGAGCGGGGGATTCATTGCCTTTATTCCGCTGAAATACAAATCTGCCCGTAACGAATTGTCTCATTTGGGCGAAGCAGACTTGTTACACACCCTTAGGCTCTTTGCCGTTTCCCGACTGTTTTTGGACAATATCCCCCATCTAAAAGCCTATTGGCCCATGTTGGGCAAAGAAGCCACGCAAATGGCCCTGCTCTTTGGGGCCGATGACTTGGACGGCACCATCCGGCAAAGCACTAAAATCTACAGCATGGCCGGCGCCGAGGAGCAAAATCCGGATATGGATAAAGGGGTACTCCGTAACTTGATTCGGACTGCCGGCTATCTGCCCGTAGAGCGGGACTCCTTTTACCGCGAACTTTAGGAACTGCCTAAAAAATCACTATCTTTGCGTCAAAACTCATAACTATGAAGCCCGGTCTAAAGCATTTGCTTTCCCAATTTGCCCTTATTGCAGGCATTGTCCTTGTTGTCCTGCTCTTGGTTTTCCAAGGTTTGAAGTATTTTACCCGCCACGGACAAACGCTTTTGGTTCCGGATTTTAGTGGGATGACCATTACCCAAGCCCAAGAAATCGCCAAACGGCACCACCTGCGGTTAGAGGTAAGCGATTCTATATTCCTCCCCCAAAGAGCAAGGGGCACCATATTTAAACAGATTCCCCAGTCCGGAGAGAAAGTCAAGAAAAACCGGAGAATCCTGTTGACCATAAACTCTGTGCTTCCCAGAAAAATACCTGCGCCGTCCTTAGTCGGCCACAGCTTGCGTCAAGCCAAGGCAGAATTGGCCGCTCAAAATTTTCAATTGGGCAGGCTGAGTTATGTAGACGATTTTGCCACCAATACCGTGTTGGAACAAAGACACGCAGGAGCCACGCTGCCTCCGGGTATGCCCATAGACGCCCACAGCGTTATTGACTTGATTCTTGGCGTGAATCAAGAATTTAATTACACCTATGTTCCCCGAATCATCGGACTTAGCTACGAGTTGGCCAAAGACCGCATCACCGACCATTCCCTAAATGTTGGCTCGGTATTTTTTGACGCAACGGTACGTAATGCCTCGGATTCTCTTGCCGCTGTGGTCGTAAGGCAGGACCCCGAAGCATCCGACGCCGCTGTTCAGAGTATGGGCAGCCGAGTTGCCATATTTTTATCTCTTCCTCAAAGTCCCAATCAGTAGCATAATGAGTCCGTCCGAGGAATTGGAAGAAGATGTACAGGAATTATACGAGCATTTTAGCTTTATCATCGATAAGGGGCAACGACTTACACGTATAGACAAGTATTTAGCCTCCCACATAGAGGGCATATCGCGCAGCCGCATACAGGCGGCCGCCGATGCGGATTATATCTTGGTCAACGGCGTTGCGGTAAAGTCGAGCTATTTAGTCAAACCCTTAGACCGGATTTCCATCGTAATGCCTTACCGGAGGAGGGGTTTGGAAATTCTGCCCGAAGACATTCCATTAGACATTGTTTTTGAAGATAAAGAACTGTTGGTCATCAACAAGCCCGCCGGTTTGGTGGTACATCCCGGACACGGCAACTATTCCGGCACCTTGGTGAACGCTTTGGCGTGGCACTTGGGTATTCGCGAAAAAGTAGAGGGAGACGAGCGCATGGGTATGCTGGTACACCGCATAGATAAAAATACATCCGGATTATTGGTTGTTGCCAAGACGGACGAAGCCCAATTCTATTTATCCAAGCAATTCTTTGACCATAGTATACAAAGACGATACCTTGCTTTGGCATGGGGAGATATTGCCCAAGATTGTGGCGTGATTGACCACCACATTGGACGCAACCCCAACGACCGGTTCCGTTTTAAGGCTTTCCCCGGAGGCGCACAGGGAAAACACGCGGTAACCCACTACAAGGTGGTGGAGCGATTTGGCTATGTAACCTTGGCGGCCTGTCAATTAGAAACGGGACGAACCCACCAAATCAGGGTACACCTCCAAGCCATAGGTCACCCGCTTTTTAACGATGAGCGATACGGGGGCGACCAAATACGCAGCGGAGCCGTCCACGCAAAGTTTTCTGCCTTTGTAGAAAATTGTTTTAAGGCAATGCCACGCCAAGCCCTTCATGCAGAAACATTGGGTTTTATACATCCCAAAACAAAAGAGGAGCTGCTCTTTCGCGCTCCCCTTCCTGTAGATTTCCAACAGGTGCTTGACCGTTGGCGGAGGTATGTTAAAAGCGTTGTCCCGGACCCATCCTCATAGAAGGACTCATGCCGCCGCCCGTTCCGTGTTGCCAGCCCCCTCTGCTTCGCTGACCACTAAAAGTGCCAAAACGGAAAGTAAAGCTGAACATAAAATACTGGGTCAATATACTGGATTCCACCGTTTCTATATAGCTGTCATTAACATTGTGCGATATGCTCTTTGCCTCTTTTAAAATGTCGAATACCCGCACAGTTAGGGTTCCCATATTCTTGAACAATAACTTGGACAGGGAGGCGTTCCATACCGTGGAAGGTTGGTTGTAGCCCGAAGGATAACCTATATAGTAGATATGGCTGATGTCGCTCACCAAGTTCAAGCCCCAAGGCAGGGTCCAATTCATGTTGGCGTTAACCCGATTGTTCCATGTATTGTTGGTTCCGTTTAATTCAATCGTGTACCATGCTTGGGAATAGCTGGCGCTGCCTCCGACCTCTGCATACAATTTGTCGCCGCGGTAACTAAAACGTAAGTTTTCGCTAAAACCAAGGTTGGTGGTACGGTTTTTTACCCCGTTGGAATAGCTGTCTCCCGACGAGGTCGATACCCTGCTGCTGGATATGATGTTGAATTTAGAGCGGGCAATCGGCGTATTGTAGGAAACATTGAGGTTGCCCCTAAAGGCAGTTCCTTCATTTACAGGCATTCTTGTTTGCACCCCGTCCGAATCGTATTCGCTTTTGGTAATGATGGTATTCAAGGTATAATTGAAGTCGGAACGGAGGGTAATCGTCCTAAAGGTGCTTACGTTGGTATTTCTATATTCCACTTGCAGCCGGTTCGAAAACTCCGGCGTCAGCTCTAAGTTACCCAGCCTAATCAGCATAGGATTAGAATTATCCCTAACAGGCTGGAGCTGTGAAAGCGAGGGTTGGTTGGTGCGCCCGTCGTATTCAATCCTCAAGTTGGAATTTTGGGCAAAATTGTAACGAAAATCAACCCGTGGGGCAAAGTTGAACCTATGCCTCGAAAAGGGTTGCCACTCCTCTCCTCCACCCTCTCCGATGCTGCTGATGTAAGAGGGCATAGCCGAAAAACCTACTGTATACCTGTATTTTTCTTGATTGCTCCTCAAGTTAAGGTCAATCTGCTGCTCGATGGTGGTATTTTCAATGATGTTGGAATACTCAATATCTTTGAGGTCATAACTTCGGGTTTCTCCATTGTAGTTGAAGCTTTCTTTGTCGGAATTGTTTTGGCTGTAACGATAGCGGTAGGCAGCTTCCATAAAATAATTACCTCCGAGCGGTTGGGTGTAGGAAAGCCTGCTGCTCAGACTATAATTGGCATTGCT
>WRBG01000150.1 GCA_009784635.1 Bacteroidales bacterium
CCGTCTTTATAAAACGATTGGTCAATCAGAGTGAGCGACAGGGCTTCGGATATTTGGGAACAGCCATTTTGTTCGGCCAACCGATTAATGGTCTGTACGCTGATTTGTCTGGCTTCGGCCATTTCCTCTGTCCAGTGCATCCAAGCCGATTGGAGGAATTGTTCCAATTGTTCCCGTTCTTCTTGACTCATTTTAAGCATGGTAAGATGCTCTCCTCCGGTTTTGTGGCTGCCGTGGCGTATCCACTGAGCCTCTATACCCAACTCGTCCATCAATCCCTTATAGTAGCGGGCGGTAACAGAAAAGCCGCGCAGACCGATTTTCCCATGGGGATTGAGAAACACTTTATCGGCTACGCTGGCCAAATAATAACCTGCTTGAGAGTAATTATCGGCATAGGCGATTACGGGCTTGCCCGAGGTTCTAAAACGCTTGAGCGCATTCCGGATTTCCTCAATTTGGCTGATTCCTGCGCTCAAATAATTGGTATTCAAATAAATCATATCAATTCGATTGTCGGCGGCCGCTCGGTCTATGGCCGATACCAAGTCGTAATAGCCAAGCCCATCATCTTGATACAACCCAAAAGGCACCAATCGGGATAAGGGATTGCTTGAATGTTGCTCCAATATGGGCTTTTCAAAGCTGATTTGCAGGATGGCTTTGTGGGGAATAGTACCTGTTCCCGAAACACTCATGGATACCAAGGAAGTAACAATACCCGCCACAAAAAGGATACCCACAAAAAACACCAACAGGCAGCCCAATATCGAGGCGCCCAACATCTGTAAGAAATTTTTCATATTCACGTAAATATAATCACAAAGATAGTCAATTTTGTTCTGTAATCCTTTTTTTTATTACCTTTGCCCCGATGAAAAATTTGATTTCATACGCCTTTCCGCCCTTATTGGTTTGTGCTTACGTTGCTGTAACCATGGGCTTTGCTCTGCACGTTTGTGCTGCGGAAGGCAGTTCAAAACTCTTGTTGATGACCGGAGAATCTCCCTGTCACCACCAACATACGGGAGACCGTGAGGAAGACCACGACCATAAGGATTGCGGTTGCGACGAGCATGACGACCGTTGTTGCCACACGCTGGTTTATATTTTGGACGAGGCCCAAAATGTAATGGATTATGTTAAGATTAATGTTCCGGATGCTTGGAATACAATTTCTTTGAGGGCATCCAAAGATATTCCCGTTTTGTACGGGTCGGCCCTTCCTGTTCTTTATACGGCCGATATTGTGCGCGGCCCCGACGGGGGCCTTACTTCGATTACTCCCTTACGATTGTAGATTACGGCATATCCGCCGGATGGCGTTTTGTTATAATGTAATCATCGTAAAAAGTAAATCATGAATATTTTAAATCATACATTTTTTAGAAAGTATCTTCTTTCACTCCTTTTGCCGCTGTTGTTTTGCGGGAGTTTGTCGGCGCAAACGGTAAGAGGCCATGTATACGGCAGCCGGACTAACGGCGGACGGGAAGCCCTGCCTATGGCTAACGTATACTGGATGAACGGCAATCAAGTTGTTCAAACCGACGAGCGCGGCTTTTTTTCCATTGACCGCAGAACCAATTCTTCCCGTTATTTAATCGCAACTTTTGTAGGCTATGTAGCCGACACCTTGGAAGTAACCGACTTGACTAAGGAGTTGGAATTTATCCTTCAAACGCAGAACGAATTAGACGCCGCGGTAGTAACCGCACGCCAGCAGGGCACCTTGCTCTCTAGGTCTACCCCCATACGCACAGAAGTAATCACTTCGGCCGGTTTGTGTAAGATGGCCTGCTGCAACTTGGCAGAGAGTTTTGAAAACTCGGCCAGCGTAAGCGTTGGCTACGCAGACGCCATAACCGGCGCCAGACAAATCAGATTGTTAGGCTTATCGGGTATCTATACCCAAATGTCGGACGAAAACCGTCCCTTTTTGCGGGGACTGATGACTCCCTTTGGATTGGGCTTTGTGCCCGGCCAATGGTTAGAGAGCATTCAAATCGCCAAGGGACCGGGTTCGGTAATTAACGGCTATGAAGCCATTACCGGACAAATCAATCTGGAATACCGCAAGCCCACGGCAGAACAGCCCCTGTTCGTAAACCTGTTTTTTGCCAATTCTCTTAGAACAGAGGCAAATATAGCTTCTTCTTTGCAGTTGAATCCCAAATGGAGTACCGTATTGTTGGGCCACTTTTCTACCGACCCCCAACCCCATGACGGCAACAACGACGGCTTCTTAGACGAGCCTTTGACCTTTCAATATAACTTTGCCAACCGCTGGTTATACATGGATGATAATGGGTTACAGTGGCGCTTTGGCTTTAGGGCACTATATGAGACACGCGATGCGGGACAGGGCGACCATGTCCACTCCTCTCGCTCCCCTCTCTCTTCGCTCGCTCTGCCTCTGTGGAAGTCCCACATTATGAATAAGGGCGTCAATATTTATTCCAAATTAGGGATTCCCCTCAAAAAACCGGGAACAGAAACCTCAGCCATAGCGCCCAATGTGGCTTTTATGCTTGACTACACCCACCATACTTTGGATTCCTACTTTGGACTAAAAGATAAAAGCTACAATGCTAAGGACAACTCCTTTTTTGCCAACTTGATGCTCCAATTCGGAATCAAAGAGGCGCACCGGTTTAACTTTGGATTGAGCGGTCATTACGACAACATTGACGAAGATTTGTCGCGACAGTTTTCCGAGCCTAATCCGATAGGCCCCGGAATCTATGTCCCTTCTCCCTTGGGGCGCAAAGAGCATTCTTGGGGCGCTTATGGAGAATATACCCTGCACGGGCGGGACAGATTTCTTTTAGTATTGGGTTCCCGCTTGGACCACAATAACATATATGGATGGCTGTTTACTCCAAGGGCCAATGTAAAGTACGACTTTGCCGAAAATTTGATTTTCAGAGCTTCCGGAGGCAAGGGCTACCGCACTCCCAATCTGATTGCAGACAATATGGGCATCCTGTCCACCGGCAGGTATCTAAGGTTTGACCATAATTTGGACATAGAAGAAGCTTGGACTTACGGCCTAAACTTGACCGGTTATTTTAAATTAGGCCAAGGCGAAAGGTCGTCCATAAGCGTTGATTACTTCCGTACCGACTTTAAAAGACAGGTATTGATAGACCAAGAGCGGGATTTGGGTTTCATATGGTTCTACAACTTGGACGGGCCTTCCTATACCAATACTTTTCAAGCCGACTTGATGCTAGAACCCATTGAGCGTTTCTCCATCCTTACCACCTTTAGGCATACGGACGCACGGGTACACTTGGCCGAACAGGGCATGGTGGAGCGTCCCTTGATGAGCAAATATAAAGGCGTACTCAATCTACAGTATGCTACCCGTATGAATATATGGACTTTTGATGTCACCGCCCAACTCAACGGCCCCTCGCGCCTGCCTTGGTTTGCCGACAGGGCGTATTCGCCTGTGTACCCCATGTTCTTTGCCCAAGTTACCCGCAAGTTCCGCAATTTAGACGTTTATGTGGGCGGAGAAAATCTGACTAATTACAAACAACCTCACCCGATTATAGACGCAGATAATCCTTTTTCCCCCGATTTTAACGCCTCCCTTGTTTGGGGCCCCTTGATGGGCCTTAAAGTCTATACCGGACTAAGGTTTACCCTTTGGAAATAACAATTAATCATCAAATAATCAAATCTCATGAAAACAAAACATTTTTTTATGACCCTGTTGCTCGGCGTTTTTTGCTTGAGCCTTTCCATCCCGTCTTACGCCCAAAGCGGAACCCTCAAAAGAGGTGAAGCCGAAGTTACTCTTAGCGTAGAAATTGATTGCCCCAGCTGCCAAAAAAAGATTGAATCCAGACTCCCTTTTGAGCGAGGAGTCAAGGATATGAAAGTAAATATTGAAAAGCAGGAAGTATGGATTCTGTACCAAGCCAACAGAACCGACAAGGACAAACTCATAGACGCGATGAAAAAATTGGGCTTCGAAGCCACGGAAAAAAAGTAATCATTACCCATCGTGGTCTTTTCAAATCCAAAAAAGCGCAATCATCTATTTGGTTGCGTTTTTTTTTGCTTACCTTTGCTTGTTCTTCTAAACTTATATGCTATGTACATGACTTATTCTTTGGCTTTTAGCCGATTTTTACCTCGACTTTTACCCCGCCTCCTTCCCCTGTTTGTTGCGCTGGCGCTCGCGCTGCCCCTTTCTGCCCAAACTTCTTGGGTGCGTATAAACCAGTTGGGCTATCTGCCCCACGATATTAAAGTAGCGGTACTGATTTCTACCGACGAGATAGCTCCCGACTTTTCCCTGTGCGATGCCCGAACCGGCAAGGCTGTGTTCAGCGGTCAAGGTAAAACTTCGGACGCCGCCTATTGGGGCATGAAGTCGGCTTACCGCCTCGATTTTACCTCAATAAATGTTGAAGGCGCTTATTATATAGAAGCCGCCGGGCTTAGGTCTCCCCAATTTGTGATTGACGCCCGCGCCTACGACGGCTCTGCCGACTACCTCCTCAACTATATGCGTCAGCAGCGTTGCGGATACAATCCCTATTTGGATACCCTTTGCCATCAGCACGATGGTTA
>WRBG01000151.1 GCA_009784635.1 Bacteroidales bacterium
CTTCTTTTCCATCACTCCAAAAATTTATTTTGCACAAAGTTAATAAAAATATTACTCAATACAACAAATACCCCGCCACTCCCGCGGAGATAATCAAGAGAATCGGATTGATTTTTTTGAAGAAGAGTTGCGTCAATAATACGGCTCCAAAAATGATGAGGCTGACGTAGTCGCTAAAGTTTTGCCGGTTCATCAGAAATACGGCGGCGGCGCCAATCAAGCCGATGGCTACCGGTTTGATAAAGTCCAACACCCGCCGCATGTAGGGATTGTCTTTAAAGATTGCAAAGAAGCGGCAGATGGTGAGCATGACGATAAAGGGCGGAATACACACCGCTGCCGACGCCAGCACAGAACCCCAAACGGAGCCGGTGGCGATGTAACCAATGTAGGTGGCGCAGTTAAAGGCAACGGGGCCGGGCATGGTTTGAGAAATCGCCACAATGTCGGTGAAGGCGGCGGCGCTCATCCACTGATACCGCTCCACTACCTCGTACTGAATCAGCGAAAGCATGGCATAGCCTCCGCCAAAGCCCAAAGCGCCAATCTTTAAAAAGGTGATAAGCAGTTGCCAGAAAATCATAACCTTTTAAAGATAACACTGCACAGGGCAGCCAAAATAGTTCCCAAAATCACATAGACCGGAGAGATGCCCATGAAGGCAATCAACAAGACAACTCCGGCCGGTATCCATATCGTCTTTAAGGAGATGCCGGCTCCTTTTCCCATGGTCCACAGAGGCGCTGCAATCAACGCCACCACCGCCGGACGAATCCCTTTAAACACCCGCTCCACAACGGGTTGCTCTTTAAAGTCGGTAAAAAAATAGACGACCAACATAATCGCAATAAAAGACGGCAACGCCATTCCCAAGCCTGCCGCCACGCTGCCCCATACGCCTTTGGTTCTGTATCCGGTAAATATGGCAGTGTTTAGCGCAATGGGGCCGGGAGACGACTGGGCGATGGCCAACAGTTCTAAAAACTCCTTCTCCTCTATCCATCTTTTTCTTTGTACCACTTCGCGTTGAAAAAGGGCAATCATGGCGTAACCTCCGCCAAAGGTGAAGGCGCCGATTTTGAAAAAAGACCAAAAAAGCTGTACGAGTAGCACGGGATGACGAGCGCTAAAAAAGAATCGTACACCAGCCAAACTTATCTTCTACCTCTCCGTATTGGATACCCGTTAAACGCTCGTACAATTTTCTACACCAAGGGCCTACTTCTCCGTCTTTTGCATATTGATAGATGCGTCCCGTATCCCTGTCTTGAATCATTCCAATAGGAGAAATGACCGCCGCAGTTCCGCAGGCGCCGGCTTCTTCAAACGTACATAGCTCATCAAGAGCAACATGACGACGCTCTACGGCCAATCCCATGTCGGCGGCTAATTCACGAAGCGACATATTGGTGATGGAGGGAAGTATAGATTCGGAATCGGGGGTAATGTATTTCCCATCCTTGATGGCAAAGAAGTTTGCAGGCCCTGCCTCGTCAATATACAACTTAGTCTTGGAATCTGCAAAAATAGCGGTAGCAAAGCCTTCTTTATGTGCGCGTTGACCGGCACGCAAACTGGCGGCATAGTTTCCTCCCACTTTTATATGACCCGTTCCAAGTGGAGCGGCGCGGTCATAATCGCGTATCAATTGCATTTTTACAGGCTTGAATCCCTCTTTGAAATAAGGCCCTACCGGCGTTACAAAAACCAAAAACAGGTATTCATCCGCCGGACTAACGCCTACTTTGGGTCCGGAGCCTAAAAGCAGTGGACGCACATAAAGGGAACCGCCTGTGCCATAGGGCGGAATATACTCTTGATTCAGTTCCACGGCCTTGCGGCATGATGCTTCAAAAATTTCTTTGGGAACCGGTTGCATGACAATACCGTTTGCCGAGCTTTCTAAACGGCGCCAATTTTCCTCCCAGCGGAATAAACGTACTTTATCATCTTTTCCACGGTAGGCCTTCATTCCTTCAAACGCTTCCTGTCCATAGTGCAGGCAGGTAGCGGCAATGTGGAGGTCAACCGTTTCAGAGGTACTTACTTCAAGAGGCCCCCATTTGCCATCTTTGAAATAACAACGAATGTTGTAATCCGTTTTAACATAGCCAAAAACTAAGTTTTTCCAGTCAATAGGTTTCATATTTTTAAAATTCAACTAAATTATATGCGAATGTACAAAATTATCGTTAATTTTGCTTTCTAAATGAAATATTTTTAATGACCATGAAACGTATTCTGTTCACTATTATTATTCTATGCATAATTTGTTCGTGCATCACGCAAAATAAATCCAAGGTTTTCAGCTTTGCCGTGCTGGCCGATACCCATTTAGGCTCGTTCGATTATGCTTTGGACGACTTGAACATGGCGATTGACGATATAAACCGCAACCCCGACATCGCCTTTGTGGTCATTGCCGGAGATATTACCGAATTTGGCACGGATAAAGAGATTTCAGATTTGCACAATGTGCTGACCCGCCTCACCAAAAAGTACCTCTTTGTCCCCGGAAACCACGACACCAACTGGAGCGAAAACGGCTGCACCACCTTTGACAAAATCATGGGAGGCAGTCAGTTTAGCTATATGCACAACGGAATACTCTTTTTGGGTATCTCATCGGGGCCATATATGCGGATGGGGCCCGCTCAAGCGCCCCGCGAAGACGTGGAGTGGCTTCGCAAACAATTAGAGGACACAGATATGGATACGCCCATCGTATTTGTGATACATGCGCCCCTAAGCAGAGGATTGGCCAACGCCGATGAAATCATCGACCTGCTCAAAACAAGAAACATACAGTTTGTCATCAGCGGACATACCCACAACGACCGCGTGCTGGATTACGAAGGGATTCCCGGAATTACGGTTCGCTCCAACCTAAGGCGGACAGACCCTTGCGGGGGATATACCATTGTTGCCATAGAGAATAACATCGCCACATTTGCAGAGCGCAGACCCTGCGAAGACACCCTTCGCGCCCCATGGGGTAGGATTGAACTCAAAAAATACGACCCGACCCAAGACACCATCCGTCCTGTTCGCCGCGACTTTAGCATAGAAAACGCCCAATATTCAAAAGCAACGGTTAGGTGGGAAATACAGGACGAGAGCGACATCGCCTCCGGCGCCACCTACCACCAAGGAGTTGTTTACTACACCAATACCATTGGGCAGCTGAAAGCCTTAGACGCCGTAAACGGCCAAACCTTATGGATGTACCGGACGGGGGATAAAATCTTTTCGGAACCCACTTTTGACAAAGGGAATATTTATATAGGTTCAACAGACGGCCATATTTACTGTATAGACGCCCAAAGCGGACAGTTGGTGTGGAAATACCAAACCGACTACCCCATATTGGCCACGCCCCTTGTAACTTTGGACGGTTATCTCTATGTAGGCAGCGGGAACGGGAAGTTCTACGCCCTTGACGCCCAAACAGGCCGACACCACTGGACTTTTCGCGAGGGCAAGGGTTATATAGAGGCGCGGGCTGCCGTATGGGGCGACAATGTCTATATTGGCTGCTGGGGAGCAGAGTTTTACGCCATCAACCGTTTCACCGGCGACCTCACATGGAAATACGCCCCCGGACTCAACCGCTACCTCTCTCCCGGAGCTTGTTGGCCGGTAGTGCATGACGGAAAAGTTTTTGTTCAGTCGAGCGACAAATGGCTCTATTGTTTTGACGCCCGTACGGGTCATATTATTTGGAAAACACAGGACGTAAACGGCCGCGAATCTATAGGCATATCGTCTGACGGTCAAGCGCTCTATGTGAAATCTGTCCAAGATACCGTTGTGGCCTTAGATATGCGAACAAGGTCATACAGGCCGATTTGGAAGACCGATTGCGGATTTGGCGGCGAATTTGGCCCCACACGTATACGGGCTGTCGGAACATATATTTTTGTCCCCACCTCCGCCGGACAAGTGTATTGCTTAGAGGCCGCCACCGGAAAAGCGCTGTGGCGCCACCGTTTTTCCAACTCATTAGTCACGTCTGTGGTTCCCATCAGCAACAAGGAGGCCGTAGTGACAACCATGGATGGGAAGGTGTTCTTTATTGTATTCTAAATCGGTATACCACACGCTATTCTTCCCTTAATTCGCTGATTTCATCCAGACTCCTAAGGATGGAATTGAGGCCTTTGCCGTATATTTTATAAGACCAATAACAAAATAATCCGCCCATAATCAATAGACAGAACAAAAAAATCCAAAGAGAGAATGTTGCATTCATCGCAGCATAAGAAAGAACCGCAAGTATCACGAATGTAGGCCCCACAAAATAGGCGAGTACCTTTATTTCGCGTTTTAACCGGATGTTGTACCTGTTTATGCAAAGAACATTGTTGCCCACGTTTTTTGTAAGATTGAATTTCATCAATCCCTGTATTTTATACACGCCCCAAAAGGGATAGATAAGGCAAACTGCTATCACAAAAAGTACCGTTGCGTCCCATATCCAAAAGTTTCCTCCCCTCAAGTCAAAATAGTAAATACACAACGGCAATAGTAAGAGTATTGCAGCCAGCGAAATCATCTCAAACGCTATAAACCTGTTCACCAATTTTCCC
>WRBG01000152.1 GCA_009784635.1 Bacteroidales bacterium
CCCACCGGTTGGGCCAAGATTACTTTTCCGTTGGTAATATTCAACAGCTCCACCACTGCCGGACGATTTACCTGCCCCAAGACTACCGTTGCTAATCCCTCGGAAGCGCAATACAGGTAGACGTTTTGGCTTATAAAGCCGGTGTCGGTGGCGGAATAAAATTCCTTGGCTGCATCGTCGTAACGTCCCATTCTTCCGTAGTCGGCCACATAGACCAACAGGACTCCACTGGGAGTGCCCCGACCGGCTGTTGCGGCCCGATGGTCGCCGGCTAATTTAAATATCAAGGAGTGTTCTTTTACATCATACAGATATACACCTTGAGGAAGAAATACATACACATCAATCTCTTGATTGTTGGAAGCGGTGGGCGCCGTCATTCTTCCATCCGGCCGGTTGATGCCGGTGGCTGCCCACAACAGGTTGGAAAGATGTTCTAAAGAAAGCGGCCGTTCCGCAATATTGCGGTTGGTAGCGCGCAGGCTGAGCGCCTCCATCAAGGGTTTTCCTCCCGTGGTACGGGGTTTGGGCAAAGCAATGTCCTGTGCGCTCAAGCCGGTGGCCAGCAGGGCAAAAGTCATAATGGCAATAAAATGTTTCATGTATAAATAAGATTATGGTTTGACTCGACTATCTGTCCGTTAGACTGAATTTTCCCCAAAGGTTTAATCCCAAAATTAGAAAATAACCCCGGAGCCGATTAATTCCTCTCCCCGGTACCATGCGGCAAACTGACCCGGAGTTATGCCGCGTTGCGGCTGCTCAAAATCAATAAATAATCCCTGAGGAACCCGATACAGCATTGCTTTTTGCAGCGGCTGCCTATATCTGATGCGCACCTCAAAACTGCCCTGTTCGCCTACCTGCAATGCCCATTCGGGAGCCACCCAATGAATGTCGGAGGCCGCAATAAACAGCGCGCTCCGCAAAAGACCCAAATGCTCCTGTCCTTCGCCCACATAGACAATATTTTCCCTTACATCCGTATCTACCACAAACAGAGGCTTAACGTGCCCCCCAATGCCCAAGCCCTTTCGCTGCCCTATCGTATAGAAATGCGCCCCTTGATGTACTCCGATTTTCTTACCCGAATCTAACCGGTAGCCGTAAGGTGCGGCACGCTCTATGAGGCCGGCGGGAGCGTCTACCCCATCGAACAACTCTAGCCGTTTATACGGACTGTCATAGTAACTGCGAAAAATTTCCACCACCGGCCCCTCCTTGACCGCTAATTGTTGTTGTAAAAACAGCGGCAAATCCACCTTGCCCACAAAACAAATCCCTTGAGAATCTTTCTTTTTTGCAGAGGGCAAAGCCGCCTCTGCCGCCCGTTGACGCACTTGGGATTTATGCAGATGTCCCACAGGAAAAACCGCTTTGGAAAGTTGTGCCTGCGAAAGTTGGCATAAAAAGTAGGATTGGTCTTTATGGGGGTCAACCCCGGCCAACAGACGCACACGCCCATCCGCCACAGGTTCCGACCGGACGTAATGCCCCGTAGCCACCGCATCAACCCCCAAATCGAGGGCGTATTGCATAAAAGCGTCAAATTTGATTTCTCTGTTACACAGCACGTCCGGATTGGGGGTCCGTCCCCGTCCGTATTCGGCAAACATATAGTCCACCACCCTTTGGCGGTAGGTTTCGCTTAAATCCACAAAATGAAAGGGAATATCGAGTTTTTTAGCCACCATTTCGGCAATCATTCGTTCCTCCTCCCATTCGCAATAGCCGTGCAGCGTCCCTTCTGTGTTGTGCCAGTTTTGCATAAACAAACCAACCACATGGTGCCCCTGCTCTTTAAGCAGCAGCGCCGCCACGCTCGAATCCACCCCTCCCGAAAGCCCAACCGCAATGTTCATAAGGACGAATAAATAAGGGGCAAGCGACTTATATCGCACCGCTACAACCACCTACCCTTGCTGTCTTCCGACCCTAGGGGAGTTCAGTGGGAGCTGGTCGCATAAGACTTACCCCGCGCAAAGGTAAGGATTTATTTCAAATTCTTTTCTACCTTTGCATGAATCTCCTAACACGGAGATATGGAAACTTGTTAAAAAACGAATAGAAACATCATGATTAAGAAAGCAATGACTCCCTTAAAAAAAACATTACGATTGCTGTTCTATTTGGGTATGGCAATCGTTGCGTTTGTTTCCTGCTCAAAAGACGCTCCTCCGGAGATTGATTCCGACAATGGCACACCGGATAGTCCTTACATTATTTTCACACCCGAACAATTAGATGCCGTACGAAACAACCCTTCCGCCCACTACATATTAGGAAGAAACATTGACCTCACAGACTACCTCCGGCCCGATGGCTCCGGATGGAACCCTATTGAATCTTTTACCGGCAGCTTTGACGGAGCGGGCTACAAGATAACAGGTCTGTGGATAAACAGAAGTTCTTCCAACGGAGTGGGCCTCGTGGCAGAGCATAGAGGGCAGGTGAAAAATCTTGGCGTGGAAATAGCCGATGCCGGCATTATCGGGGCCAATCACGTAGGCGGCGTGGCGGGAGTTGTTCTCAATAGCAGCGGCGCCATAACCAATTGCTATGTTACAGGCAATGTCAGCGGCGCGCTCTATGTAGGCGGTGTTGCCGGAAGCGTTAACGGCGGAAGCATCACCAATTGCTACGCCACGGGCGCAGTCAGTGGCAGTGAATATACAGGCGGCGTAACGGGAGTTATTTTCAACAACGGCAGCGTAGCCAATTGCTATGCCACCGGCGCTGTCAACGGCAACAGGTACGTGGGTGGAGTCGCAGGAGCAGTGGGGCACCTTGGAAGTAGTGGCAATATGGCCAACTGCGTTGCGCTTAATCTTAACATTATCAGCAATGGAGAAGTTGGGCGCGTAGCGGGCGGTATCAGTGGCGGCTCACTTGCCAATAATTGGGCAAGAATCATGCCAATAGGGAGGAGTGATGTGTCCATAACCATAAACCTTGATAAGGGCAAAGAGCGAATGGATGGGGAAGATATCGCACCCACGGGATCAGAAGGTATGGAAGCGTGGTGGCAAGCTTCCATGTGGGCGTTTGGTAGTAGTGATGATAATCCTTGGAAGTGGGGAACTGCATTACCCATATTTTACTGGCAAACCGCTCCCCCTATCGCCATCACCAAGGTAACGGGCATCGCCATCAACGCCTCGGATGTGTCGTTAGAGATGGGCAAAACCACCGCCTTTACGGCAACCGTAACACCTGTCCATGCCACTTATCAAAATGTGATATGGAGCAGTAGTAATACCGGTATTGCCACGGTAAACACACAAACGGGCGTGGTAACGGGCATCAGCGCAGGAACAGCAACCATCAGTGTCGCAGCTACAGGTGGCAGCAGAATCACTGCATACAAAAGCGTTACGATTACCCATGCAGAAATCGGATTTGGCGATGGCGACTGGTATGCTGCCCAAACAAGTACAATTGGCCTTGGAGTAGACCTTGTATTTATGGGAGACGGTTATACAGCCGAAGATATTGCCACGGGTAAATATGAAAGAGATATGCATAAAGCTATTGAATATTTTTTTGACATACAACCATATAAAGCGTACAGGAATTACTTTAACGCATACATTGTGGGGGCGGTATCTGCCGAAAGCGGAATCGGTACTTCCGGAGTTCCCAAAGATACCAGATTTTCCACTTATCATGATGAATATGCTGCCCGGACGTCGAGAATGCACACCGACAGGGATGTATGCCTTTCTTTTGCACATAAAGCGCCCATTAAAGATATTGACCAAACGGTAGTAATATTGGTAGCAAATTCGGCCAAGCATGGCGGTACCTGCGTTATGTGGCCCTCCGGCAGGGCCATTGCCACCTGTCCAATAAATGCTCCAACCGCTAAAAGTACTCTCCAGCATGAGGCCGGAGGGCATGGATTTGCCAAGTTGGCCGATGAATACATTGATGCAGCAGTTGCCAGAACGCATCATCCCAATGATATTCCTCGGTATCATCCTTTCGGGTGGTATCTCAATGTGGACGTCACAATGAATCCCTTAGAAGTGATTTGGAGAGATTTTATCGGGCATCCTAAATATCCCATGGTAGGGGTTTTTCCGGGAGGGTATTATTTTTCATCTGGCGTTTATAGGCCTGAACAACGGAGTCTTATGGGGGACCCCGGTATTTCTCCACTTTTCAATGCACCCAGCCGCGCAGCCATAGTGAAACGTATACAAGAACTTGCAGGAGAGGCATTTGACATGGAGCGATTTATGGCCACAGACATTATTGAACCGAACATTCCCACACGGGTTTCTTTAGAGTTGCTGTCTATGCCCCCATTGCCGCCTCCGGTTTTGATACTCGATTAAAATTTCTCAAAGGCCAAGGGCAATAAGTCGCCTATATCTTCCACAATGTGAATATTTTGGCTACCGCCCATAATCACCCGAAGCGGTTTTCCTCCCCGCTTTTGACATTCGAGCATCACCTGCCGGCAGGCGCCGCAGGGATATGGAGGCTCTTGGGTTTGCCTGTCTTGAACTGCC
>WRBG01000153.1 GCA_009784635.1 Bacteroidales bacterium
CTTTGCCGTTCAGTGGGCTCACAACCAAGACGCCAAAGCCAGACCGGGTACCAGCTTTAGGGCCAGCGTAAACTTCTCCAGCCCTTCCAACAGCCGGTACAACAGCCAAAGCGTCCAGCAGGCCCTGCAAAACCAAATTGCTTCGAGTGTCTCTTATGCCAAAAACTTTTTAGGCACCCCTTTCAGACTGTCGGTAAACCTCAACCACAGCCAAAGTTCGATAGACAGTTCCTATGCCTTGACGGTTCCCAATTTTTCCTTCAACATGGACAGGATTTATCCTTTCAAGAACAAAGACAGGGCGGGCAAGGAGCGCATGTATGAAAAATTTGCCCTAAACTATGGGACTACTTTCGATAATAAAATGAACTTTAAGGCATCGGATGTAAGCAGCGGAGAACTTTTGTCCAAAATGAAGGTCGGTATGCAGCACACCTTCGGCATTACCTTGCCTTCCATGAGTCTGTTTAAATACATACAATTAGCTCCCTCGGTCAATTACGGGATGAACTGGCATTTTCAAGACAAAGAAAAAGTATACGACCCGACCATCGGTAAAGTAGTGGATAATATTGCCGACCCTTTTACGACCTTTGGCATCACCCAGTCCTATGGAGGGTCTTTGAACATTTCTACCCGTTTGTACGGAATATTCCCCTTTAGCGAAAAAGGCGCCCTACAGCGGGTAAGGCATATCTTGACTCCTTCCGTAAACATTAGCCTAAGGCCGGAATTGGGCACCTATGCAAACGGTTACCGCGTCCTGTCGTATGTAGATACCTTGGGAAAAGCACATACCCTCCCGTATAATATTTATGAAAGTTCTACTTATGGAGCGCCCGGCCGAGGCAAAACGGCCAGCTTGAATTTTTCGCTGTCGAATAACTTAGAAGCCAAAGTGCGCAACAGACGGGATACCACCGAAGGGGGCAGCAGAATCATCAAATTGATTGATAATTTGTCGCTTTCCGGAGGCTATAATTTCTTGGCCGATTCTATGAAGCTGTCTCCCAATATTGGAGCAACCATGAACACCACCATCATGGAAAAGTTGGCGTTAAATGCCAATGCCAATTTTAACCCCTATGCCGTAAACGAGAGGGGGCAGCCGATAGCCACCTATAATATAGTAAAGGAAGGGCGCTTGGCCAGACTTACCGGAGCCGGACTCTCGTTCAGCTACCAGTTTTCGGGCGGCGGCGGGTCCGGACAAGGAGGCGGCACTCCTGTAAATTCGTATAAATTGATTTATTATCACCCTATTACCGGAGAATATATACCGGGTGGATGGGTCTATTACATGGAGTCCAACCTTCCATGGTCTTTAAATATGAGCTACAACTACAACTATTCCTTGGCCTACCAGTATGCCAATGAACAATTGCAGAAAATCCATAGCCATATCCAAACATTGAATCTGTCCGGCCAGCTTAGGTTTACCAAAGACTTTAATATCAATATAACTTCCGGCGTGGATGTCATGAAGCTCAAGCTGACCACCACCCAGTTTTCTGCTACCTATGACCTGCACTGCTTTATGATTTCGGTGAATTGGGTGCCTCAAGGTAAGTGGTCTCAATGGAGTTTTAACATACGGGCAAAAGCCTCGGCTTTGGCGGATTTATTGAAATACGACCGGAAGGCCAGTTTTTGGGACAGGTAGGAATAAATATATAACGCTCATTATTAATAAATTAATATATAATATGAAAACGATTGCAACCGAAAATGCCCCCAAAGCCATAGGACCCTACAGTCAGGCTGTGTGTGCTAACGGATTTTTATTTGTTTCGGGACAATTGGGCGTTGACCCTGTCTCCGGAACTTTTGTGGCCGGAGGCCTCAAGGAGCAGACCAAGCAGTGCCTGACCAACGCCCAAGCCATTATAGAAGCTGCCGGATTGAGTATGTCCCAAGTGGTTAAAGCCACAGTGCTTTTGGCGGATATGAACGATTTTGTAGCCATGAACGAGGTGTATGCCACGTTCTTTCAAGAGCCTTTTCCCGCCAGAATGGCCTTTCAAGCAGCCAGATTGCCCAAAGACGCTTTGGTCGAAATTGACTTGATTGTTGCAAAATAGTTGTTGTATTCAAAATTTGTGTTACCTTTGCAGCCGCCTAAGGATTTCTGCCTTTGGCGTCATTCCTTGTTATTTTTTCATTTTACATGTACGATATTATTGAATTGAGCAATAAAAGCCTTGATGAATTGAGGGCTATTGCCGAGACGTTGAAAATCAAACGTATTTCCGCCATCAGCAAAGAAGATTTGGTATACAGAATCTTAGATGAACAGGCCATTCAGGGAACCGATATTCCCGGCGCCCACAAACGCAGGGGGCGTCCCCCCAGACGAGACAAAGCGCAGGCTAAGAACAACGACCGTAAACCGGAAGCGCGGCCCGCTCCCGTTGCGCCCTCCGTTGCGGCTCCTGTAGATGTTCCTGCGGAGGCGGCGCCTATCGCGGCAGAAGCCAAGGGCGATAAAGAATCCTCCAAAGCCCGCCGCAGGGGAAGACCCAAAAAATCTCCGCCCGCGCCCGTAGCTGTGGAAGCGCCCGAGGCAACAACGCTTGAGAAGCCCTTGGCCAAGGAGCCTGTTGCGCCGGCGGCGGCGGAAACGCATAGAGAGGAAGGAGGTCAAGAGCGGAAGCATGGAAAGAGAAGGAAGCGCAGCCATTCCGAACAAGCCGGTCCGGCAAGCCAGCAGTCTGTACTTTTTCCCGAGCCGGCGCAACAAGAATCGGCGCAACAAGAATCGGCACAACAAGAGTTGGCGCAAAAGGAATCGGCACAACAAGAATCGGTACAAAAACCCGTGAGGAAGGAGCACGTACGCAGGGAGCATGTACGCAGGGAGTACGTACATAAAGAGTCTGTACACAAGGAAGCTGTGCAGAAAGAAGCGGAAGAATCCGGAACCCAACGTCCGGCTCAACACCAGCATCAGCACCAGCATCCCCATCCTCCCAAGAGGCCGGAATATGAAGGTTTGGTAGATGCCATTGGAGTACTGGAAGTTATGCCCGATGGATTCGGCTTCTTGCGCTCGTCCGACTATAACTACCTCAACTCTCCGGATGATATTTATATATCTGTCCAGCAGATTAAATTATACGGACTCAAAACCGGCGATACCATAGTGGGGGAGATTCGGCCGCCCAAAGAGGGGGAGAAATATTTTCCCCTAATCAAACTGAATCAAATCAATGGCCGAGACCCGGAATTTATCAGAGACCGGGTGCCTTTTGATTTCCTTACACCCTTGTTTCCGGACGAAAAATTTAAACTTACGGGCAATGGACACAACAATATGTCCTCCAGAGTGGTAGACCTTTTTGCTCCCATAGGGAAAGGACAGCGGGGGCTGATAGTGGCCCAGCCCAAAACCGGTAAGACCGTTTTGCTAAAAGATATTGCCAACGCCATAGCCGACAACCATCCGGAAGTGTATATGATTGTGCTTCTGATTGACGAGCGTCCCGAAGAAGTAACCGACATGGCCAGAAGCGTACGGGCAGAGGTCATCGCTTCTACCTTTGACGAACCTGCCGACCGCCATGTAAAGGTGGCCAATATCGTATTGGAAAAAGCAAAGCGATTGGTAGAATGCGGCCACGACGTGGTGATTTTGTTGGACTCGATTACCCGTTTAGCCAGAGCTTTTAACACCGTGCAACCGGCTTCGGGCAAAGTGTTGAGCGGGGGCGTAGAAGCCAATGCCCTGCAAAAACCCAAACGGTTCTTTGGCGCCGCCCGGAATATTGAAAATGGAGGCTCGCTTACCATTTTGGCCACGGCCTTAATCGATACCGGCTCCAGAATGGATGAAGTGATTTTTGAAGAATTTAAGGGCACCGGCAATATGGAGCTACAATTAGACCGTAAATTGTCGAACAAGCGCGTATACCCCTCTGTAGACGTTACCATGAGCAGCACCCGCCGAGACGACCTGCTCCACGACAAAGACACCCTCAACCGCGTGTGGATACTGCGCAATTATTTGGCGGACATGAATTCGGTAGAGGCTATGGAATTTATGCGCAGCCGTCTGCTCAGAACCGAATCCAACGAAGAATTTTTGGTTTCTATGGGTAAAGAATAGGGGAGCGTCTCAGACGTCCCCCCTGCTAAAAGGCGAAACTGCTCAAAATAAGTAAATTTCGAGCAGTTTTTATAAGCATCAGAATTTAAAGGAAGCTCCCAGATTGAGGGCTGCATAGCCAAAGCCCAATTCAGCAAAAGCGGCCAGAGAGTCGGTAAAATAATAACGTGCGCCGGCAAAAAATGCAGAAGAAAATTTACTGCGGCCGTCTATGGCCGGGCCCGAAGAAGGTTCGCGGCTTATCCATTTTGATGTATAAATATCATAGCCAAACATCAAGCCCGCATAGGTATCTAAATTGTCTACAAATGCATAATGAAAGGTTCCTCTTGGGCCGATTACAGTATAGCTAAACTTCCGGTAGTCGACAACTTTTGCTTGGGTATAGCCGATGAGTCCGCC
>WRBG01000154.1 GCA_009784635.1 Bacteroidales bacterium
ATCTCCATCAAAGGTGATGCCTTTGACTTGGATACGGGCAACATCGGTAGAAAGAGTGATTGCGGCGTTCCTTGCATCGGAGTCGCTGCCGGCTGTGAGGTTTGCACTACCTGTAGACGTTACGGTCGTATAGATGCCTTGGTCCCTAATGTCCATGTTGTTGGTTAGGTAGGCCGTCATCGTGCCACCCACTGCGGGAGCGGCCATCGCTGCATGGGTGCCTGTATTGGCAATCATGTACACCTTGGCAGAAGTTCCGGGGACGTTCTCAAGAGTTACAGGGGCAGCGCCGAGGTCTGTGTTTTTGATGTTCTTGCCGGATGTAGGATTGGCAGAAATGGTGTAGACGTCTGTGATGGCGTCATTGGCGCTTACAAAACAGATGTAACCGTCAGAGATGAGTACTGTGGTTCCGGGAATTGCAGCCGGAAGTTCGGCACGGGTTGTGGCGCTCTGTAAGCGCAGCGTTACTTTGTAGAGGTCGGCAGGAGAAGGTTTTACTTCTTTCATACAGCTCGAAAGGCCCAATACGAGGGCGGCGGCTGTAATTGCAAATAATTTAATTGTTTTCATTATTTTTATAGTTTTTAATGTTTAATTCTTATTACATGTTTGGGACAATTATGGTTTCCCGCCACACAACAGGAGTAACGGTTACTTCAACACTTATGGGTTTTATACCGGGTTCGGGGGTCATGTTCTCATATCTGATAACCAAAGACTCGGTATTAAGGGTGTAAATCATACCTCCTTCAAGGGTGTTGATGGCAGCGGAAGTGGCGCTGTTTTTGAAGCCGTTGATGGTAACAAACTGGTCTGTAGCCAAAGCCTGTCCACCTACGACTACGTCTGTAAGTTTGATAACAATTTGGGGAGTGGGCGATTTAAAGAGGCTGTAACCCCAGACCTTCGACATGGGCGGCGCTACGGTGGTCGCTACACTTGTATTAAAACTCTGGTCTACAAAGTCATAAACACAATCCATCAAATCAAAAGGGAAAACGGCAGAGCCTGCCACTTCGTCGTAGTCAGAAGCAATAGTGCTGCTTTTAAGCGAATTACCGGTTCCGTTGAGTTGCATGGTCGGATAGTAGCCGTTGATAAAGATACCTGCAACCTTGCCGCTGATGTCCCCGCTGAAGGTTATACCTTTAATTTGGATACGGGCAACATCGGTAGAAAGAGCGATTGCGGCGGTCCTCGTATCGGGAACGCTGCCGGCTACAAGGGATGCGTTGCCTGTGGATGTTACCGCTGAGTAGAAGAACTGGTCCAGTAGCTCCATGTTGTTTGTCATGTAGGCTGTCATATTACCGCCCACTGCGGGAGCGGCATTAAGGCCGGATGCAACATGGCCCGGATTGGAAATCATATACACTTTGGCAGAGGTTCCGGGTACGTTGTTTAGGGTGACAGTGGACGATTCAAGGTCTGCATTTTCAATGTTTTTGCCTTCCGTAGCATTACCGGAGATGGTGTAGACGTCTGTGATGGCGTCATTGGCGCTCACGAAACAAATGTAACCATCAATGATTTCAACTACGGTTCCGGGAGTTGCAGCCGGAAGTTCGGCGCGGGTTGCGGTACTCTGTAAACGAAGCGTTACTTTATACACGTCAGACGATTGTCCATGGTCCTTCATGCAAGATGTACACAGAGCCGCTGCGGCAAGAGCCGCGATAAAGATTTTTGTTTTCATTAAAAAAAATAGTTTTATTTTGTTAACTTATGTATTGATGATTTCTTCATTATCAAAAAAATGGATGCCCTGCGCGCCTTTGCGCCAACACTGCCAAGCCTGCATCAGCAGGCCCGCGATCTAAGGCCACCAAACGACAATAGGCCTTATGCCTGCCTTTACCATTAATCAATGTAATAGGTAAATCCAACGACACATCATCCTCTTGCATGGCTGTTGACATAATAAAGGCGCGCTTGGGCATCCGGGTGATACTCAGTCCGATTAATAACTCAACATGTACTGAGTCACCCTTTTGTTTATTTTTATCTTTCATTTTGCATCATTAAGTTGAAGTATTTTTCAAGGGCGGCATCTTTTTCTTCCTCAAATACCTCCTCGGCGAGCCACCGACCAACTCTGGCTCTCCATTCTTCGGATACGGAGGAATCGTTAAAATAAATGTCTAACAATTTATCCCACCTCTTTAAAATTCTTTTGTTCATTTGGTCGATTCTATTTCTTATCGTCATCATACTATATATATATTCCATTTGTCCTTGTTTTTTACAAAATTTTCTTCCATTTCTTTTACAACACATGCTTGATATCGTTTTTTGCATGGCATAAATGATTGGCTATGGTTGCTTTGTTCATATTTAGTTTTTGAGCAATCGCATCGTAGCTTAGTCCGTCTCGGTAATACATCTTAAAAATCTGTCCGCGAATACGGGGCATTTTGGCGGTTGCTGCCCTAATCAAAGCATCTGCTTCTTTGGCAAACAGCCACTTATCAGACCCATCGCTTTCTATGGGTCGCTGCTGGCAATACCTAAGGTAATGGCCCTCGGTTTTCTTTTGGCGAAAATGACGCATGACTAAATTTTTGGCTACCGCAAAGAGGTAGCGGCGTATGCCTTGAGACGGGTCTAAGTTTTGACGGTTTTCCCACACGCTGACGAAAACCTCATGGGTAATATCCTCTGCTACTTCCCGACAACAAGTCAGTGCATAGATAAAATCGCAGACGGGCTTTTGGTAGCGGGAATAAACTTGGTCGTAAGCCTCGTGAGACCCCCGACATAAAGCCTCCAGCGTTTCCTGCGATACTAAAGAATTGTAAACTCCTGATGTTTGGTTGGTACTATTACAATGCATGGCATAATTTTTGGTGAATAGATGTGATAGGGGCATACGACATCTTTTGCCGTAAGCAATAGTTTGCTCGATTCTGTTTAGGGTGCTAAGTGCGCCAGACTCCGGAGTTATAATTTTGTCCGACTGAGAGCGAAAAGTTGCTCTCTGAAAATTTTTGCAAATATCAGGGGTTAAAAAAAACTGACCAAACGATTTTAATCATATATTTTTATCCTGTCATAACAAACGCTTATACCGTCCCTTTCTTTTTTAATACGAATGATTTCCATTATCTTTGCGGCAAAGATTAAAACCTGTTATGACCAAAATACGTGTACGATTTGCCCCCAGTCCCACCGGCCCGCTCCACATGGGCGGCGTGAGGACTGCACTCTTTAACTATCTCTTTGCCAAGCAGCATGACGGAGATTTTATCCTCCGGATAGAAGATACCGACCAACAGCGCTTTGTCGCCGGCGCCGAGGAGTACATTGTTGAATCCCTCCGCTGGTGCGGCATTATGCCCAACGAAGGAGTGCTCGAAAACGGAGCCATCGCTGTGGAACCCTCGCTCCGGCATCCACACGCTCCCTACCGCCAATCCCAGCGCAAAGCAATGTACCGCCAATATGCCGACCTGTTGGTAGCCGGAGGAAACGCCTACTACGCCTTTGACACCGCCGAGTCCTTAGATGCCAAGCGCAAGGAAGCCGAATCCCAAGGCTTGGCTTTCTTGTACGGCCCTTCCTCCCGTTTAGGATTGGATAATTCTTTAGGCATGGATGCCGATGCGCTGGCCAAGCGCCTTGAGGAACACAACGGTTCTTGGGTAATCCGGTTTAAAATCCCCAAAGACGAGGATATTGTGTTTCACGACTTGATTCGGGGAGAAATCAAAGTACACAGCCATACCTTAGATGATAAGGTGCTGTGGAAGTCTGTGGACGGACTGCCCACCTACCATTTGGCCAACGTGGTGGACGACCACTTGATGGAAATCTCCCACGTGATTCGGGGCGAAGAATGGCTGCCTTCTCTCCCGCTCCACATTTTACTCTACCGTGCTTTTGGCTGGGAAGATAGCCGGCCTCTTTTTGCCCACCTGCCCCTGCTGCTCAAGCCGGACGGAAAAGGAAAACTCAGCAAGCGGGACGGAGACCGTTTGGGCTTTCCGGTGTTTCCTTTAGAATGGAAAAGTCCGCAGGGAGAAATATCCAAAGGCTACCGCGAAGGCGGTTCTTTTCCGGATGCCTTTGTGAACATGCTGGCCCTTTTGGGCTGGAATCCGGGTACCGAACAGGAAATTATGTCTTTAGACGAACTGACCCGACTGTTTTCTTTAGAGCGGGTGGTCAAATCCGGAGCCCGCTTTAATCCCGAAAAAGCCCACTGGTTTAATCAGCAATACCTTAGAGCCAAAGACAACACAGAATTAGCGTCTCTGTTTGCCCAACACCTTACCACTGCCGGCATAGATTATGACCCCGCAACACTTCCGGCCATCATCGGTTTAATTAAAGAACGCGCTGTCTTTGTACAAGATTTTATCGAACTGTCCGACTATTTTTTTGCCGCCCCCGCCCAATACGACCCCCAATTGTCAGCCAAGCATTGGAAGGAGGATACTCCGCAAAAAATCACCGCTGTACGCTCATTTCTA
>WRBG01000155.1 GCA_009784635.1 Bacteroidales bacterium
CCATCACTCTATGAGAAAAATTATCTTCATCCTGCTGATATTCTGCACAACCGCTGTTTTCGCCCAAGAATCCCTCGCACCCCTGAACAAAACAACCTCTGCCACACGCATCACCACGCCTCCCAAAATAGACGGCATCCTAAATGAGGCCATTTGGAACCGTCCTCCTACCTTTACCGGTCTTACAGAATACCTCCCTACTTTTGGCGTGGTAGAAACGGAGGATGAAGTTACCAGAGTGTGGGTCTTTTACGACGACACCGGCATCTACATCGGCGCGGAGATGACCGATAAGTCAAGGCGAATCAAAAGGGAGTTTACCAGACGGGACGACACCGGTAACTCCGACTGGTTCAGCGTTTACATAGATACCTATAAAGACGGATTAAACGGCTACGAATTTGGCGTTACCAGCGCCGGCGTACAGTTTGACAGGCGTTATTCGCCCATCAGCGGCGGCAGCGGCCGTGGCGGCGGATGGAGCTCCGGAGGAGACGGAAGTTGGGATGCAGTGTGGAGTTCTGCCGTACACGTAGAAGCAGACAGATGGACGGTAGAGATGAAAATCCCCTACTCTGCCATTCGTTTTCCCGACAGACCAGAGCAGCAATGGGGATTCAACGTACAGCGATACAGGAGGGAGACGCGGCAAGAACTTTTTTGGTCTCCCAGACGACCCGATATAGAAAACTTTATTTCGCAATGGGGAACGCTGGGGGGAATCACCAATGTTACGGCGCCGCTGTTGTTGTCGCTCTCGCCATACATTGCGGCGGCAGCCGACCACCACACCCAAGGGGGATGGCAACGCGGTTTTAATGTGGGCGCAGACGCCAAATGGGGAATCAATCAAGCCTTCACCCTTGACGCCGCCTTGATTCCCGACTTTGGACAGGTCCAATCCGACCCCCGCGTACACAACTTGACGCCATTTGAGGTACAATACAACGAGAAACGTCCCTTCTTCATGGAAGGCACGGAGTTATTCAACAAAGGAAGCTATTTCTACTCTCGGCGCATCGGCGGGCAACCCATGTACTACAACCGCGTCCCGTTAGAATCGGACGAAGTGATTAAGGAAAATCCCTCTGAATCAAGGCTGCTCAATACCATCAAGTTTTCGGGACGAACCACCGGAGGCTTAGGCATCGGAATATTGAACGCTATCACTTCCAACATGTATGCCGTTATTCAAGACACCCTTACCGGCCATACCCGACGCTACAGGACGGCGCCTGTGGTAAACTCCAACGTATTGGTATTAGACCAGTCGCTCAAGAACAACTCCTACCTTTCTGCCGTCAATGCAAGCGTGATTAGGGCGGACGGGGCCTATAATTCCAATGTAACGGGGCTGCTCTTTAGGTTTAACGACCAAAACCGACGATATTACCTGCAAGGGCAGGGAACAACAAGCCTCTTTAGCCATAAAGACGCCGGATTCTCCTACACCCTTAGGGCGGGCAAAGCAAGGGGAGCATGGCAATATTATGCAGAAAACGCTTTTTTAGATAATAAAATAGACATTAACGACTTGGGGATGCAGCGCGAACGAAACCTAATGAGGTTTACCGGTAATCTTTCGCACAATAACTACACGCCAAGCAGCTGGTATGCAAGATACAATTTTGGAATCACGCCCACTTATACCCGAAGGTTTCTTCCCGGAACATACGAGAAGGCGTCGGTCAGCGCCAACAGCATGTTGTTGCTCAGAGATTACACCATGTTCCGAATTTCAGGGACTTATGCGTTTCGTTCCAAAGACTTTTACGAACCCAAAAAGGAAGGGAGGCTCTTTAACAAGCCCGAAGGCATCGGCGGGTCGTTCTTCTTGAGCAGCAATTATAACAAACCGGTGTTTGTAGACCTTACGCTGGGCTACGAAACGCTTCTCCAACACGGAGAAAACGCCTACGAATTGCAGGTAAAACCGGGGTTCAGAATCAGCCAAAAGGTTACATTGGTTCTTTCCTCCAAATTGAATAACCTGTTTAACAACAGGGGTTATTATTCGAGAAATTCAGCGCCGGTCGGCAGCGCGCAGGATACGGTCATCTTTGCTTCCAGAAACCGTTCCATTATGGAGAATGTGGTAGACGGTCGCTTTACCTTCAACAATAAGATGAACATCACCCTCGCCGCTCGGCACTACGTATCAAAGGTCAAGAACAAAGAGTTCTTTTTCTTGAATCACGATGGAGACCTCGAAGCCTCCCTGTTCAAAGGGAGAGAGGGAGAAGTATACAATTTGTTCTATGTTGATTTTCTGTATACTTGGCGTTTTGCCCCCGGCAGCGAACTCAACCTTATTTGGAAAAATGAGATTAACCCGCAGGGCGTAGATACACTGCACGACTCCTATTTTAGAGACATCAGCTCCCTGTCTGACGCCCCGCAGCGGAATCTGCTTACGCTCAAGTTAATCTACTATCTTGACTGGATGACGATTTTTGGAAAGAAAAGCACCAACAGGGCTACACTATAATCAACTCATCCAAAGACCTCTTGGGCACATGGTGTACTTGATGTTCGTCTCGCCAGTATTTTACGTCTCCCTGTACCATGGGGGCAATCACCACTTCTTCTTTGGGTTTGCCCAAAGCAATGACCAATACAACGGTCAGCGATTCGGGAAGATGCAAAACGGCGCCCAAAACATCGGATTTAAACGAGCCAATCATGCAGCCTCCGTAGCCCAACTCCACCGCTTGAAGCAGGATGCTTTGGGCGCAGATACCGGGGTCAAAATAGGGCGCGGCGGCTATTGAAGTGTCTAACAGCTGAATCATATAGGCAGATGGACGCTCGCCTTCTACAGGGCCATCCCAATCGGTTAGGTAGCCTGCCCAACTTAGGGCCTCAAAAATCTGTGCATTCCTTTCCGGCGTGTTGCACAAGATGTACTTTAGGGGTTGCAGATTCCGCCCCGAACCCGACAACCGGGCCGCCTCCATCATGCTGCGCAAATCGTCCATAGAAATGGCTTGCTCTTGATAAAAACGGCGGTAAGAGCGGTTTTGGCGAATAAGGTCAATAAGTTTCATGATACTTTAGTTTTACATTCGTACGCAAATATACGCTTTTTCAAACAAATATTTGCACAACTACAAAAATAGTTTTATCTTTGTCCTCGAGAATCAAACTAAAAATTTAAAACTATTACATATGACAAAAAAACAAAAAAATCCCGAAAGGCGACTGAACATTATTCACAATGATTTTAAGGAACTTACCCGCGCAGAAGAGGAGGTCATGAACATTATATGGAAGGACGGCGGTTGTTTTGTGCATGAAGTCATTGCCCGGATGTCGGAGCCTAAGCCTGCCTATACCACCGTTTCTACCGTTTGCCGCATATTGGTATCTAAAGGCTTTCTAAGCTATAAACTGCAAAGTCCCAGCCATCAATACCTCCCCGCCATCTCCAGAGAAATCTACACCGACAAAATGATGGGGAACGTGATGCAGAACTACTTTGACAATTCCTTTAAGCAATTGGTCTCTTTCTTTGCGGAGCGGAAAAAGGTAAGCGAGCAGGAGCGGGAAGAAATCATTGCCCTGCTCAGTCAGACTTTAGATAAAGAGTAACTTTTATGATGCATCAGCCCATATTGATATACGCCTTTAAAGTGGTGGCTTGCAGCGCTATTTTTTGGATGTTTTACAAGGGAATCATCGAACAGGGGCGGCATTTTACCCTCAGCAGGTGCTTTTTGCTCTTTGCTTTGGCGGCATCGGCGGGATTTCCCCTGCTCTCTATTCCTGTGTATCCGGCTGCTCCCCCTCTGATGATAGAGCCTCTTGCCTATCCAACGGCCCCGACAATCGGCATGTCCAGAGAAACTACTGCCGTGGCCGCCATCAACCCATGGATATTTGCCCTTGGCCTCTACCTTATTGTTTGCGGGGCGCTGGCTCTTAAACTGGGACTTCAACTTTCCGCTTTGTCAAAATTCTCCCGTTCGGGCATCCTAAAGCGGGAAAAAGCCTGTTTGATTATCCGGTCCCCCAAAATAGCGTCTCCTTTCTCGTTTATACGCACTATTTACATGCCTCAACATCTTGAACTATCAGAAGAAACCCTGTTCCTGCTTCATGAGCGGGCCCATATCAAAAGCCGACATTCTTTAGACATACTGTTCTATGAAATTTTATGTATCTTCTTTTGGTTCAACCCTATACTCTGGCTTATGGGCAGAGAACTCAGAAAAGTCCATGAATACCAAGCCGACCAATCAGTGGCCTCTGTATCGCCAAACACACGTGTATACAAAGAATTGATTGCTAAAGAATTTCTCGGATTTTCCCCCAAAATCACCAATGCTTTTAACGGTTCATTAACAAAAAAACGTATCATTATGCTTACACAGCCTTTCAAAACAAATCGCACAGTATTGCGTGCGGCGTTGATTATTCCATTCATCGCCCTTAACCTCCTTTTATTCTCCTGCACAGCCAAACAG
>WRBG01000156.1 GCA_009784635.1 Bacteroidales bacterium
TGTTATCATGCAAAAACCCAATCACGCACCGGCGGGATTTCATGTTCGCCGGAACATGGCAAGTTGTGTTTTGAGGTACTCAAAACATTTTCAGTGCCCGAAAATCACTTGCCCTTGCAGGGAGCAAAAATGCCTCCGAAGTCAGCATTTTTAATCAGTAGCCATGACGCCGGAAAAGAAACATCAACGACCCGGAGGTCGCAAACCAAAGGCCTATCCCTGCCGACACCGCCTCTCCTTTAATCTCAATGACGTGGATTATGCACGGTTCCTCGCTCTTTACGAGACATCGGGATTGCCGGACAGGGCGCGTTTCATCACCTCCTGCATCTTTAACCGTGAACTGAAAGTGGTAAAAATAGACAAGGCCGCCATGGACTACTACATGCGCCTGACCACTTTTCATGCACAGTTTCGGGCTGTCGGCGTAAACTATAATTAGGCGACAAAGGCAATCAAGGCAACCTTTACAGAGAAAAAGGCCCTTGCGTTCCTCTACAAATTAGAGAAGGCAACCATGGAATTAGTCGCCATACACAGGCAGGTAATAAGCCTGACCGATGAGTTTGAAAGGAAATGGTTGCAAAAATGAGTTCGGGAAATAACCTCTACGGCGCCCTTGCCTACAACCAAGTCAAACTCGATAACCATCTGGCCAAGGTCATCTTTGCCCACAGAATGATAGAGCCGCAATCCGGAGTTTTTGACATCAATACATGCCTACGCTCCTTTGAACCCTGTCTGCTGGCAAACAGGAATACGGAAAAACCGGCGCTGCACGTATCCCTAAACCCGGACCCGAAAGATGTTTTAACCGACCGGCAGCTGTCCGATATTGCGCAGGAATACATGCAAAAGATGGGCTACGGCGACCAGCCGTTTATCGTCTACAAACACGAAGACATCGGGCGGAAACACCTCCACATTGTCTCCTTGAGGGTGGATGAAAACGGACGGAAAATTGACGACAGGTTTGAGCATCGCCGCTCCATGGAGGCCTGCCGCAATCTGGAGCGGAAGTACGGATTAATCCCCGCCGGCCAAAAGAAACGGTTGGAAGGATTTTTGCCGAAGCCTGTCCGTTACCGCGAGGGCGATATAAAACAGCAGGCAGCAAACGTCATCCGTCCCCTTGCGCGGGATTATCACTTTTTAAGTCTGAAAGAATACAAGGCCCTGCTCTCCCTGTACAACATCGGCATGGAAGAAATACGGGGCGAAGAAAAAGGCAAGCCATATCGGGGAATCCTGTATACTGTCCTTGATGAACAGGATAAAAAAACGGGAAATCCTTTCAAATCGTCCCTCTTTGGTAAATCCGCCGGTATTGATGCGCTGGAAAAACGCATCCGGCAGTCGGCGGAAATCATCAAAAACAAAGGACTCAAAGAACGCAGCCGAAAAGTTATTGCCGAGGCCATGCAAAACTGTAACAACCGCCCCGACTTTGAAAAGGCGCTGGAAAAACAGGGCATCTCGGCAGCGCTGCGCACCAACGGCGAAGGCCGCATCTACGGTGCAACCTTTATAGACCACATACAAAAGTGTGTGTTCAACGGCTCAAGGTTGGGAAAAGAGTTTTCGGCAAACGTATTCAATGACCGGTTCACCGGCAGGGAGCAGACGCCGGAACAACCCCATAAGGACATACCGCCGCTCCATCCGTCCCAAAAACATGACCGGACATATGAAGAACATACCGACTTCGGAGGAATTTTTGACTTCTTTCCACCCGCAGGTTCAGCAAACGATGACATCGAAGAACAAATGTTCACACGGCGCCTGAACAAGAAAGGAAAACGGAACAGGCGCATCCGGCGGTAATGATTAATCCTCAAACCCCCATCAACCATGAATCAAGAAGATGACCTAAGAGGCTTGGCCAAGACCATGGAGTTCATGCGGGCCATCAGCATCCTGTTTTGCGTGATTCATGTCTACTGGTTCTGCTATCAGAGCATGGTAGAATGGAGTGTTGATATTGGCGTGGTGGACAGGATATTGCTGAACTTTAACCGGACAACGGGACTGTTTGCCTCCGTTTTGTGGACCAAACTCTTTGCCGTTGTATTCCTTGCCCTGTCCTGTCTGGGAACAAGAGGAGTAAAGGAAGAAAAAATCAAATGGACAAACATCGGCCTGTGCCTGTTCTTTGGCTTTGCCCTCTTTTTCTTCAACGGATGGCTCTTAGACCTAAACTTCCTTACCGTCCCAACCCTCGCCACCGTCCTTTATGCCCTCACCTTGGCATTAGGCTATATCCTCCTGCTGGTCGCAGGCGTTTGGATGAGTCGCCTGCTCAAAAACAGCCTCATGGAGGATGTCTTCAACCTCGAAAACGAATCGTTCATGCAGGAGACGCGGTTGATGGAAAACGAATATTCGGTAAACCTGCCAACGCGGTTTTTCTACCACAAAAAGTGGAACAGAGGATGGATAAATGTGGTTAATCCGTTCCGGGCAACCATTGTACTCGGCACGCCGGGGTCGGGAAAATCATACGCGGTGGTCAATAATTACATCAAACAGCAGATTATGAAAGGATTTTCAATGTATGTATATGATTACAAATTTGACGACCTGTCGGTAATCGCCTACAATACCATGCTCGACAACCTTGATAAATACGGAGTAAAACCCAAATTCTACCTGATAAACTTCGACAACCCGCGCAAATCGCACCGCTGCAACCCCATCGCGCCGGAGTTTATGACCGATATCTCGGATGCCTACGAAAGCGCCTATACCATCATGCTCAACCTAAACAAAACGTGGATACAGAAACAGGGGGACTTCTTTGTGGAATCGCCGATTATCCTGCTGACGGCCATCATCTGGTACTTGAAAATCTACCAAAACGGCAGATACTGCACCTTCCCCCATGCCATCGAGTTCCTGAACCGCAAATACGAAGACATCTTTCCGATACTTACCTCCTATCCGCAGTTGGAAAATTACCTGTCGCCCTTCATGGATGCTTGGGAAGGGGGAGCGCAGGAACAGTTGCAGGGGCAGATTGCTTCGGCAAAAATCCCCCTGTCGAGGATGATTTCGCCACAGCTCTACTGGGTAATGACGGGGGACGACTTTACCCTCGACATCAACAATCCCCATGCGCCCAAAATCCTCTGCGTGGGAAACAATCCCGACCGGCAAAATATCTATTCGGCGGCGCTGGGACTGTATAATTCCAGAATCGTAAAATTAATCAACAAAAAAGGGCAGTTAAAATCATCGGTGGTGATTGATGAGTTGCCGACCATTTACTTTAGAGGGTTGGATAATCTGATTGCTACGGCGCGGTCAAACAAAGTCGCGGTATGTTTGGGATTTCAAGATTTTTCGCAGCTAAAAAGAGACTACGGAGACAAGGAGGCCGCCGTGGTCATGAATACGGTCGGAAACATCTTCTCGGGACAGGTGGTGGGAGAATCGGCCAAAACATTGTCGGAACGCTTTGGAAAGGTGCTGCAAAAACGGCAATCCATGACCATTAATCGAAATGACAAGTCAACCTCCATCTCCACACAGTTGGACAGTTTGATTCCGGCAAGCAAAATCGCGAACCTCACGCAGGGAATGTTTGTGGGGGCGGTGTCGGACAATTTTGATGAACGTATTGAGCAAAAGATTTTTCATGCGGAAATCGTGGTGGATAATGCCGTCGTCGCACGAGAGGTAAAAGAATATTTGCCGTTGCCAGTCATAGCCGATTTTACGGATGAAAACGGCAACGATACCATGAAAGAGGATATTGAGTTGAACTACAATCAAGTAAAGTTGGAGGTGAAGCAGATTGTAGCGGATGAATTGAGGCGGATTGCTGAAGATGAGAGCTTGAGACATCTGAGGAAAAAGTAAGAGAAAATTTGTAAGATTTTCTGATAGAATGTTGTCGTTTCAAATATAATACGTATCTTTGCAGAACATCAAACGCGCAAACACATGCGGCACGCCATATCTACAATTTTGCTTCTGTTGTGTTGCTCGACCGTGTCGTGCATAAACGACAAAACCATTTTGGCAACTTTAGACACGGCAGAAGCTCTGATGCAGGAACAGCCCGATTCTGCGCTGTACGTACTGCAATCATTAGATGGCCACTATATTCCATACGGCATCCTGCGTGCTAGATACGCCCTGCTGTACACCCAAGCGCGTGATAAAAACTACCTGCCCATTTCCGGCGACAGCCTCATCAACATAGCCGTAAGGTATTACAGTCAAAAAAAGGACAAGCAGAAATTGGGCTGGGCTTACCTCTATTTAGGTACTGCTTATACGCAA
>WRBG01000157.1 GCA_009784635.1 Bacteroidales bacterium
CGCAGTATGGGTCCCGGAAATGCCGATAATCGGGAGTTTGCCCGTTTGGGCCCAAAGGCTTACTGCTAAACAGCAGACAAATAATGAGAGTAGTGTTCTTTTCATACATGTAACATTTTAGTAAGACACAAAAATACTCTTTTCTCCGCTTTTTCCAAAACTTTTCTTATCTTTGTATCCTAAACATTTGAAAGAAGCATATTGTCGGCCACCGGTGTCGAAGAGTTTGCCCGAAAAAAAACCCGCTTTGCTGTAACCATTTGATTTAAATCGCACTACGGCGTTGTCATTCTTGTCCCTTGGATCCAACTATCATTTTTACACGGTAGGGGTGAATATGGATCTTTTAGCTTTCCGCCCCCAAGTGTATTATGATAATACCTAATCCCTTCATATAGAAGGGAAAATCAATACCCACAGTTTGACCATTTTTGATTATAGTAACTTCACCACTTTCCATCCTTGTTCTTCCTTGGCCACGGTAAGGTGGGTGGGGACGCCGTCGGGGATTTCGGGTGTAAACACAAAATAGGAAACAGAGGCGCTGTCTTTTGAGGGATTAAGCTCTATGTCGACAATATTGAAGCTGTATGCCCCAAGGTCCTTTTTGAGCAGTTCCTGCATGTCCGAACTGAGTTCATAGATTCTTTGGGCGCTGAGTTTCAAATCGGCATGTAGTGCTTGGCCACAAAGAAGGAGCGCCCCGTCAAAATCGAGTTGCAGGTAGGCGGCAAGAAAGGTTTGGGCAATTTCCTGTACTTTGGTCTGCGCTTCGGCAGTTTTGGCTTCGTCTGAGTTTTGGCCGCAGGACAGGAATAAGCAGGCGGCAACGCATAGGCATAAATGTTTCATAAGGGATATGTGTATATTTTTGGTTATATGAGCTTTACTATGGTAATGCCGGCGCCTCCACGCTCTACATGCTCGTCGGCAAAAGAGGCTACGCCGCCTATGGTACGGAGGTATTTGCGGATTTCTTCCCTCAATACGCCGTTGCCCTTGCCGTGGAGGATGGAAACCTCGCCCACGCCTACCATCAAGGCGTCGTCAATAAAACGGGTAACGGCCTCAAAGGCTTCGTCCAAACGCATACCGCGCATGTCTATGGAGGGTTTAAAGTGAAGGCGGCGTTCAGAAAGTTCTACGCTTTGTGGGGCATTCCTAACCGGCGCGGGCTGTTGGAGGGCCTTGTATTCGTTTTGAGAAAGTCGCTCTAATCTATCTATGTTCAATGTGGTTACAATATGTCCCATGCCTACGCCGGCCTTGTTCCCGCTCAAGCGTAGCACCTCTCCCAACAAATCTCCGCCCTTGATTCGGACTTTGTCGCCTATGGCCAAGGGGCGCTCGGCAGCGGCTGAGGCTTTGATGGTGGGAGATGGAGTTGCCTTACTGCGTTGGGCGGCTTTTTCTGCCCTCCGCTCTTTTCGTTTGCGGATTTGCTCCATCTTTTGGGCAATTTGGAGGTCGGTTTCGGCGTCGGTATGGCGCTCCAACTCTTCTTTGGTTTGGGCAAGTTGCTCTCTGGCGACCTTGGTGCGTTCTTTCTGTGCTTGACTTTCCTTGATTTCCCGAATGGTATGCTCTATTTGCTTGTTCGCGTCGTTTAAAATACGACCGGCTTCTTCTTTGGCTTGGGCAATAATGCTTTTACGCATCCTGCTGATTTCTTCAAGCTCGGTTTGGTATTTGTCGGTAATCTTTTCGAGGGTTTTGTCGGTCTGTTTGATTCGGGCTAATTTTTCTTCTAAGTTGCGCCGGTTGCGCACAATCCCCTTGAGGTTTTTTTCCAAATCCACAAAACCGCTTCCGGCCCGATCTTCGGCCCGTTTTAGCAAAGATTCCGGAAGTCCGATTTTGCGGGCCAATTCAAAAGCAAAAGAATTTCCCGGCACACCGGTTTCGAGGCGGAACAGGGGTTGGATGTTTTGTACATCAAACAGCATGGCTCCGTTTAAAACGCCCTTGCTGCTGGCGGCAAAAAACTTGAGGTTGGTATAATGGGTGGTGATAATGCCAAAACAGCCGCTTTCTTCAAACTGCTCCAGCAGGGCTTCGGCAATGGCTCCTCCCGCAGTAGGTTCGGTCCCTGCCCCAAATTCGTCAATGAGCAGGAGGGCACGGGGATTGGCCTGTTGCAGGGCCTGTCTCATGTTTAACAGGTGGGAGCTGTAGGTGCTGAGGTCGTTTTCAAGAGATTGTTCGTCCCCGATGTCAATAAAAATGGACTGAAACATGCCCATCTCCGAACTTTCGGAGGCAGGGATGAGCAGGCCGCATTGCAGCATGTATTGCAGGAGTCCCACGGTTTTAAGGCAGACCGATTTTCCCCCTGCGTTGGGGCCCGAAATAAGGAGGATATGCTTATCGGGGGTCAAGTTTAGGCTGAGGGATACAATATCTTTGTGTTCCTTTCTTAGGGCGGCCTGCAGGAGGGGATGACGGGCTTTTTGCAAACGAATGCCCGGCTCCGGAAGCAATACGGGGCGTCCTGCCTCCATCTGCGTGGCTAAAAGGGCTTTGGCGCGAATAAAGTCAACTTCTGCCAAAAAATGGGCAGCCTCCATCAATTCGGGGGCATAGGGGCGGAGAAAATCGGAAAAAGCGATGAGGATTTTGATGATTTCCCGCTGCTCGGCAAAATATAGTTCGCGTACCTGATTGTTGAGTTCCACAATCTCATAAGGCTCTATAAAAGAAGTTTTTCCCGAAGCCGATTCGTCGTATACAAAACCTTTGATTTTACGTTTGTTGGCCGAAGCCACCGGAATCACCATCCTGCCGTCTCTAATCGAAACCGATGCGCCTTCTTCTGTCCATCCATCCTCCTGCATGGAGCGGAGGATGGATTGTATCCGCTTAGACATAAGTTGCTCTTTCTCTCGAATCGAGCGACGGATTTCCAAAAGGGCGGGAGAAGCGTTGTCGCGAATTTCCCCAAACTTATCTACAAGCAGGTCGAGGCGGCGGCTTACTTCGGGGTAAAGCTGAATATTTTGCACCAGCGATTTTAGGTTGGGATACTGTCCCTCTTTGGATTTTTCAAAAAAACGGACAATAGCCTTTAGGGTGTTTTGGGCCGTTTGCAGTTGCAGCAGGGCTGGCAGGTCAATGTAATATACAGGATTCTCCAACAACGCGAGAAAGGAGAGGGTGTCGGTGAAACCGCTGTCGGGAAAGCTGTTTTCGAGCATGCAAATCGTCCGCATTTCGTCGCAGAGCAATAGGGCATGCAGCAGGGGTTGGTAGTCGGTGCAAAAAGAGAGGGCGGCGGCTTTTTCTTTACCCGATTCAGATGAGCAAAGCCCAACAACAGATGCCTTAATCCGGTCGAATCCAATCTTCTGTTCAAAATTGTGCGGGTAAATCATGGCCTAGAAATGAGGAGCAAAGATAATAATATATATCTTCGCAGGCTAAATATATAACGTATATGCCGGTCATCCATTATTGCCTACTTATTGTTTTAGCCTATGTTATAGGTTCTGTGTCCAATGCCGTGTGGATTGGGAAGATGTTTTTTGGGGTAGATGTGCGGGAACACGGCAGCCAAAACGCGGGAGCCAATAATGTGCAGCGGATATTAGGCTGGAAGGCAGCGCTTCCCGTATTTGTGCTGGATATAGCCAAGGGAGTGTTGGCCGTATCCTTGGTTTTCTTGACTCGGTTTGAACCCGAAACCAATTCCTTTGTGGGCTTCCAAATCGGTTTGGGCTGCGCCGCTCTTTTGGGACATATACTTCCGCTCTTTGCCCATTTTAGAGGAGGCAAAGGAGTGGCTACCCTATCGGGCGTACTTTTGGCGATTCACCCTTATGCAGCCCTCATTTGCTTTACGGTCTTTTTGATTTGTTTTCTGACTACCCGTTATATCTCTGTGGGTTCGGTCGTGGCTGCAACCTGTTTCCCCTGTTTGGTGAACAGCATGTTTGCCTTGTGGCTTCAACCCCAAGAGACGCTTACGTTAAAAATTTTCAGCGTGGTGGTGGCGGTGGTAATATGGATTACGCACGCCAAAAACATAGTCCGGCTCTACAAAGGAACCGAGGAAAAATTTGTCCTCACACGCAGCCCCAGACGGACCTTAGTCTTTCAGAAGAATTAAATTGCGCGCTTACTCCTTTTTAGGAGCTTCAAGCTCAACAACCGGCTCAGCCACAGGTTCAACAATCGGCTCGACTACCGGTTCAACAATCGGTTCAGCCACAGGCTC
>WRBG01000158.1 GCA_009784635.1 Bacteroidales bacterium
AAATTTCTGTGGCCGACCCGCAAAAACTGCCTCCAAAGCCCTGCTCCATAAGCGCATCGGCTAATCGAAACAAATCGGCTTTTTGGTTTGTACCTACCACCAAGTCCACGCCTTCCATGGCGTATATTTCGGCTGCTTTGAGTTGGGCGTAGCAACCGGTAACGACCACGCGGGCGTCGGGGGCTATTTTGCGAAGGTGGCGGATGGACTGACGGCACTTTTTTTCGGCCTGCTCGGTGACCGAACAGGTATTGACTACGTATAAATCGGCCACTTCCCGCTCAGACACACGGGTATAGCCATGCTCCACAAAAGCGCGGGCCCATGTAGAGGTCTCAGAAAAATTGAGCTTGCAGCCTAAGCATACAAATGCCACGCGCTTATTGGGGTCGCAGTTCATATTATACTCATTCCAACGTCAATACAATGCGGGACGCGCCCACTTGTCCGCCTAATGGAGGATGGAGTTTAGCTATACTCAGCTTGATTTTACCTGTGTGGGAAAAATCGGCTTTTAACCGATGCGCCATCCTCCCCGCTACATGTTCCAGCAATCGGGACGGCTGTTCCATTTCCTGTTTAATCGCGTTGTATACAGATTGATAATTAAGCGTATCTTCCAACCGGTCGGACTGTACCGCCGTCCATGCTTTGGGCGCCTCTATGCACACATCTACGCTAAAATATGTGCCGATTTGCCGCTCCTCTTCAAAACAACCGTGGTGGGCGTAGAAACGCATGTCCAAAAGTTCAATAAGTATCGTCTGTTTCTCCATATTCTGTGGTTTAAGCCTGTAATGCAAACACTGTTGGAATTTTATGAATCGGCGGAGGGGGGACGGAGCGCCATTGCGCCACGGTCTTGGTAGCCACAAAAGCATCCGAGGTCGTCAGATTGGCCGCTACGCAAAGCATGGTTTGGGGAGCGCAGGTTTCCAAAATGGCTCCCAAAAGCGCCATATTCCGATAAGGCGTCTCTATAAATAACTGCGTTTGGTTTTCCTGTGCCGCCTTTTTTTCCAATTGTTTGATGGCTGCTTTACGCTCTTGGGACTTTACCGGCAGGTAGCCCGCAAAGGCAAAGGACTGACCGTTTAATCCCGAAGCCATGAGGGCCAGCATCAAAGAAGAAGGCCCGGTCAAAGGGACAACCTTAATGCCTTTTTGGTGGGCCAAAGCAACCAAATTGGACCCCGGGTCGGCCACGGCAGGCAAGCCGGCTTCGCTCAACAGGCCTACATCTCGGCCTTTCAGTAAAGGCTGCAACATGGTACCAAGGGTGGCGGCCTCGGTATGTTCGTTGAGTACAAAAAGAGTCAAGCCATCTAACTTTCCTCTTAATCCGGCAGCCGATAAATACCTCCTTGCCGTCCTCAACTCCTCGACCACAAAGCAGTCTAAGCGGAGAATCACGGCCAGCGTGCCTTGCGGGAGCGTGTTGGTTAAAGGCCCTTCGGCTAAAGGGGCGGGAATCAGATAAAGCGTTCCGGGTGTGGGTATGTTTTTTTTCATATCTGACTTCTGACTGCTAATATCCCATGGCGCAGCCGTCTTTACGACTTTCTGAGGCGCCAAAATAAACTTTGCGTACCGGGTCGTACATAATGGCTTGATAGCCGCCATAGCTGCTGCCAAAACCATAGCTCACCCTGTGTCCCATACCCAGCAACCGGCGTATGGTCTCGGTAGAAAAACCGTTTTCCAACAAAATATGGCCTCCGCCGGAATCTTGTACCGCACCGACCGGCGAGGAAGAACCCGAATGGTCAATACGGGGGGCGTCTCCGGCTTCCTGTGCATTCATCCCAAAATCAATAATATTGATGGCGATGAGTACATGGCCTAAGGGTTGGTAATCACCGCCCATCACTCCATAGCTGAGAAAGGGTTGGCCGTCTTTGGTGATAAAGGCGGGAATAATGGTATGGAAAGGGCGTTTCCCCGGAGCAAAAGCGTTGGCGTGGTTGGGGTCTAAAGAGAAGGACTCGCCGCGGTTATGCAGCATAAAGCCCAAACCGGGAGGCACCATGCCGCTGCCCATGCCTCGGTAATTGCTTTGGATAAAAGATACCATATTGCCCTCTTTGTCGGCCACGGTGAGGTAGACGGTGTTGTCGGTGTCGGCAATCACGCCGGGTTGCACGCCGGTGGCGGCTCGGTTGTCCCTAATCAGTTTGCGGCGTTCGTCGGCATACTCTTTGCTGATTAGTTGCTCTACCGGCACCTGCGAAAAGCGCAGGTCGGCATAATATTTGGCGCGGTCTTCAAAGGCTAATTTTTTGGCTTCCACAAAGTAGTGGATGTGTTCGGGCGAGCCGAATCCGAACGATTTGAGGTCATAGGCTTCTAAAATGTTGAGCATTTGCAGGGCGGCAATCCCCTGTCCGTTGGGCGGCAACTCCCACACGTCGTAGCCGCGGTAAGAAGTTGATACCGGCTCTATCCATTCGGATTGATAGGCAGCCAAATCGTCGTAGCTGAGAAAACCGTCTTGAGACTTCATAAATTCGCCGATGGTGCGGGCTATGCTGCCT
The DNA here is from genome assembly GCA_009784635.1 of Bacteroidales bacterium. Classification (GTDB taxonomy): domain Bacteria; phylum Bacteroidota; class Bacteroidia; order Bacteroidales; family UBA932; genus WRBG01. Next base: position 2,535 of record WRBG01000158.1, read on the forward strand.
TTGTAAAACTCGTCCCTTCCATTTTGGGCAATCAGGCGCAAGGTTTTGGCCAAAAGCGGATTTTTAAAGATATCTCCCTTGCTCCACTCCTCTCCGTTGGGGGCATAGGTCTCTTTTACGTTGGGATATACCGTCAAGTAACGGTTGAGGTTTGTACGCATTGCCGGAGCAATCACCTCTGTCAGAGGAAATCCTTTTTCGGCGTAATCAATAGTAGGCTGGAGGATATCGGCCATGGGGAGGCGTCCGAATTTACTATGCAACAGGTACCAACCATCTACGCATCCCGGAACGCTTACCGACAACGGGCCGGATTGAGGCACCCGCTCCATGCCCTTATCTTTAAAATATTGTAGCGAGAGCGATTGGGGGGCGGGGCCGCTGGCATTAAGTCCGTATAGTTTTTGGGTTTTGGCGTCCCACACAATGGCAAAGAGGTCGCCGCCTATGCCGCAGCCCGTAGGCTCCATCAAGCCCAAACAGGCGTTTACGGCAATGGCCGCATCTATGGCGGTGCCTCCTTTCTTGAGAATATCTATCCCCACCTGCGTGGCCAAGGGGTGGGACGAGCATACCATTCCGTTTTGTGCAATCACCTCGCTGCGTGTAGTCCAAGGCTTGCCGCTGCGGCGGTCTTGGGCCATCAGTGTTATAGACAAAGCTATAATGAGGAGTAAAACTGTTTTTTTCATATAAAAGTTTTTTGACGAATTATTTTAGGGCGATAAAGATAGGAAAATCTTGCATACCTTTGTCGGATGACTCCAAAAATCACTTTTCTGGGAACCGGAACCTCTCAAGGCATTCCTGTTATCGGTTGTCGTTGTGATGTATGCAAATCCAACGATTCCCGCGATAAGCGCCTGCGCACCTCTGCCTACATAGAATACATGGGGCTGCGCCTACTGATTGACGCCGGACCCGATTTTCGCCAGCAATTGCTTGGCGCCCACATAGAAAATATAGACGCCATCCTCCTAACCCACGAACACAAAGACCATACCGCCGGTTTAGACGACGTGCGCGCCTTTAATTACATCAACAAAAGGGCGGTCGACATTTATGCCGAGGAGCGGGTACAGGAGGCCTTAAAGTATGAGTTTCGCTACGTTTTTGAGAAGGATAAATACCCCGGTATTCCGGAGTTTGCCTTGCATACTATTGATGAAAAACCTTTTAGGATTGGACAGATAGAAATCATACCCATCCGTGCATGGCACGCCAAACTGCCCGTTTTGGGTTTCCGAATCGCAGACTTAGCCTATATTACCGACGCCAACCGTATAGACGATTTCGAGTTGGATAAGCTAAAAGACTTGTCTGTTTTGGTGATTAACGCCGTAAGGCGCAAGCCGCATATATCTCATTTCAACCTTGAAGAAGCCATAGCCACAGCACAAAAAGCAGGCGCACAACAAACCTTCCTCACCCACTTGTCGCACCAAATGGGCCTACATGCAGAGATAGAAAAAATACTACCGTCCGGCATAGCGCCGGCCTGTGACGGGCTAACCATCCACGCTTGACGCGCCTCTTAGTTTGCCGGATAGCCCACCGGTTGGGCCAAGATTACTTTTCCGTTGGTAATATTCAACAGCTCCACCACTGCCGGACGATTTACCTGCCCCAAGACTACCGTTGCTAATCCCTCGGAAGCGCAATACAGGTAGACG
>WRBG01000159.1 GCA_009784635.1 Bacteroidales bacterium
ATGTGTACAATGTCTCCCGTCCGGCGTTCTACTATCTTATAAGGCAGTGGTTTTCCGATTACCTGCTCAAATTCCCGAATCAATTCCAGCACAGAACGGCCGATGCCGGCTCCCAAGTTAAACACCTCATAAGTAGGTTCGTCCATGTTTTGAAACACACGTTCCACCGCGGCCACATGGGCTTTGGCTAAGTCCACCACATGAATATAATCTCTGATGCAGGAGCCGTCCGGCGTGTGGTAGTCATTTCCAAACACCTGTAATTGAGGCATTAGACCAATAGCCGTTTGGGTCATAAAGGGGACTAAATTTTGGGGAAGGCCCCGCGGCAATTCTCCGATAAGCGCCGACTGATGCGCCCCTATCGGATTAAAATAGCGAAGCGAAACGGCCTTGAGCCTTGTGGCTGCAACGGTGTCGCGAATAATTTCTTCGCAAATCCGCTTGGTGTTGCCGTAGGGAGAAGTGGCCGATAACACGGGACTGTCTTCGGTTACAGGTAAGCTTTGGGCCTGACCATAGACGATGCAAGAGGAGGAAAACACCAAGTATTTGGCCTCAAATTCCTGCATCACTTCCAAAAGGTTGAGCAAGGAATCTACGTTGTTCCGGTAGTAGGCCAACGGCTGCTCTACACTCCCTTTTACTAATTTATAGGCCGCAAAATGGATGACTGCAACAGGGCCGTAGAGTCGGAACAGCTTGCGCATGACCGTTGGATTGGCGCAGTCGCCCTCCACCACAAGTGGCCTGCGTCCGCAAATCTTTTCTATGCCATCGTATACAAACGGCTCTGAGTTAGAATAGTTATCTATGGAGACTACATCGTAACCTGCTTGCAACAACTCCACAATGGTGTGCGAACCAATGTATCCGGCGCCGCCCGTTACCAATACCCTGCTCATTTTCTCCCAATGCCAAAATAGTCCATGCCCTTTTCCCGCAGCTGATTTCCGTCATACACATTGCGTCCGTCCAACACCAGCCTCCCCTTCATCAATCGTTTTACCTCCTCCCAATTAGGCGCATCAAAAATGTTCCATTCGGTTACCAATAACAGCGCATCGGCTCCGCTGACCGTTTCATACATATCCCGACCATAAATCAGCGCATCTCCAAAAAACTTTTGAACGCCGGGCATGGCCACGGGGTCGAATACCTTGAGGTTCACTCCGGCCTCTAATAAGGCCTTGATTAATACCAAAGAGGGAGCTTCGCGCAGGTCGTCTGTTTCCGGTTTAAAGGCTAATCCCCATAACGCCACTGTTTTTCCCTGCAAGCGATGCCCGTAATATGTGGCCAGCTTCTCGAACAATATCAACTTTTGCCGGTTGTTCACTTCTTCTGTAGCCTGCAAAATTTTCAAGGAGATTTGATGCTCCGTACCGCTATAAATCAGAGCTTTTACATCTTTTGGAAAACAAAAACCTCCATAACCGGTGCCCGCGTACAAAAAGCTCGGTCCGATTCGGGGGTCGCTCCCCATGCCCTCGCGCACGTGGTGTATGTCGGCGTTGACCTCCTCGCACAAACGCGCTATTTCGTTCATAAAACTGATGCGGGTGGCCAACATGGCGTTGGAGGCGTACTTGGTCATCTCGGCAGAGGCAATATCCATAAACATAATGGGATGACCATTGAGCGTAAAGGGTTTGTACAAAGTTTCCAAAACCTGCTGTGCGCGTTTGCTCTCTACCCCTGCTACAATCCGGTCGGGGTGCATAAAATCGTGTATGGCATTCCCCTCCCTCAAAAACTCCGGATTAGAAGCCACGTCAAAAGGTATCTCCACGCCGCGTTTTTGCAATTCCTCCTTGATGATTTTCTTGACTTGCAACACAGAACCTACCGGCACTGTACTTTTGATTACTACTAACTTGTAGGAAGTCATGTTTTGCCCTACTTCGCGGGCGATGCTCCAAACAGCGCTTAAATCGGCGCTGCCATCGTCCATCGAGGGCGTACCGGGCGCACAAAAGATTACTTCTGCATCCGGCAATTCCTTTTGCAGAGAAGTGGAGAAGTGAAGCCTTCCCAAAGCGCTGTTCCGCAATACCAATACATCCAAGCCCGGCTCATAAATCGGAATCTCGCCCCTGTTCAGCCGGTCGATTTTTTCCCAATCAATGTCTACACAACACACCTCTACGCCCACCTCTGCAAAACAGGTTCCCGAAACCAAACCCACATAACCGGTGCCCACAAAAATAACTTTCATATTAACTGTTGTTTAAAATTTCATGCGTTGCCGCCTCCCACAAAAGGCCTTCACGGTCTTTGTCCGAGAGGATGCAGGAATGGGGAGAAACGCCCCAGTCAATGCGCAAAAAGGGGTCGTCAAAACGCAGGCTGCGTTCCGATTCCCGGCAATAGGGAGCGTCTACCTTGTATACCACCACCGCCTCGGAAGAAAGCGTCAGAAATCCATGGGCAAAACCCGATGGAATGAATAACTGCCGTTTGTTTTGGTCGTTTAACTCCACTTGGCAATACTGCCCGAATGTGGGTTGGGCGGGCCTCATATCTACCGCCACGTCCAACACGGCGCCCCGGACTACACGTATGAGCTTGGCTTGGCCGTAAGGAGGTATCTGATAGTGCAGTCCCCTCAAAACACCTTGGCGGGAAAAGGATTCGTTTTCTTGAATAAACCGGACAGGCTCCGGCGCTTCTTCCCACAAATCCGACCGAAAACTTTCCATAAAGTAGCCCCGCATGTCGGTGCGTACCTCCGGCTCAATTATATAGACCCCTTTAAACTTAGTTTCCTTAAAAAGCATCACACGATAAGTTGATTCAATCCCACAAAGGTATGGATTTTTATTCAAAATCTCAATCAGCGATGCTCCCGCAGTTTCTAATATTTTGCTATATTTGTAGAACATTCTCTTGTACTTTTTTTATGAAACGATTCGCATATTTTATAGCAATATTTGCCTGTGCGTTGATAAGTTCCTGCCGCAAATCTCCTCTTGATGTGCCTGTAGAAAGGTCCGTATTGATTTATATAGCAGGGGATAATGACCTAAACAGCGCCCTCTACAGAAATATCGAACAATTGAAACAGGGATTTCTTCCCAAAACCGGAAATATTCTTGTATATCACGATGCCGAAGATGCCTTGCCCCGACTGTTTCGTTTGGTAAAACGAGGTTCGGAGGTGGTGGAGGAACTTATTGAACAGTATGAGGAGGAAAACTCGGCTACGCCCGAGGTGCTTACCCGTTGCCTGTTGCGTATGCGCGAATTGTATCCGGCAGAGGATTACGCCTTGATTTTGTCTTCTCACGCCACAGGTTGGGTACCCCAAGGAACCCGGGTAAGATTCAGTGCGCCCATGGTTTTCTCAGATGTGGATTATCCTCAGGTAAAAACCTTTGGCAAGGACGGCAGGTATGAAATGGAATTGGAACAATTGGTTTCGGCCATTCCTTATCGCCTTTCGTTTATTTTGTTTGACACCTGCTTGATGGGCGGTATTGAAGTGACCTATGCCCTAAGAAATGTTACAGACTGGATGGTGGCATCTCCGACCGAAATCATTGCCGAAGGCTTTCCCTACGACCAGATTATGCAGCCGATATTCCTGCCTCGGTCAGACTTGGAAAGGGGACTAAAGGAGGTATGCGCCGCGTTTTACAGGTATTATAGTGAACATACGGGGGGCGGCCAATGGAGGTCTGCGACCATAGCGCTTTACCATACCGAGGCATTGCCCCAATTGGCCGCTTCGGTCAAGTCTATCTTTGATACCCACAGAGACAAACTCAATACATTTGTACCGGCCAACCACCAACTTCAGCGCTATGACCAACTGATATCCGGCCCCCATCTGTTTTATGATTTAGACCATTTTATTTCTACAATTGCCACGCCTACGGAATATGAAGGATTTTCCCAAATTTTTGAGAAAGTAGTTATCTATAAGCAAGCCACGCCCTTCTTTATGAGTATTCCCATTACCCGCTTCGGGGGAATATCTACATATATCCCTGTTGGCCAACAATCCACACTACGGGAGGCGTATAAAAAAACTGATTGGAATAAAGCCGTGGGTCTGCTCGAATAAGGAAGTATGCTTTTTAATGTTATAGATTGGCCGAAGCCATCTTGCACCTAAGTATGACAATATTGTCATTGTCGGTTAATGTATTGAGGAGGGGAAAACGCTGAATCATTCCGGGTGTTTGCTTCATCAGTTCCG
>WRBG01000160.1 GCA_009784635.1 Bacteroidales bacterium
CGCTTTGGGCATAGCGCATAAAAAATTCCCCAATCACCACATCGTCGGCTTTACGTGCGCTGCCTTCCGGACGATTATCGGCTCCGGGGTTTTGAATCCTTAGGTGATAGTCGGGCGTATAAAAATGCCAAAACACAATGGCGCCGGTATAAATCAGCGCAATGAGTACAGTGGTAAATTTTATTATATTCTTTGCTTGCAAACCCAATCAAGTAAAACCATTTATACTAAATCAGCCAAAACAAAGAGGTATTTACCGGTGGTATGCCCCCAAATCTCCTTATACACATAACTGTTGAGTACCGGCCAATAAGGTAAGTCGGCATGGCCTTTGGTCATAATGCCCACCGGCAACGACCCAACCATCTGCCCCGAGTAGGCCACATACAATGGATGATAGTTATACCCTTCTCCATACATGGTAGAGGAGGCAAAGGGATTTTTTCCTAAAACCCACTCTATCTGATTCATGGCAATCTGAAGAAGTTTTTTGTCGTTTAACACCCGGCCTGCGAGGGAAACCGCTTTTGCCTTGCTCAATAAGGTAGCGTGATAACCCCGCCGTTGAATAGCAACCGGAAGCGCCCGTAAATAGGCATTTTCGCCTAACTTGATGCCGGTCTTTACCTGTTCCTGCAAATCGCCGTGCGCCCATTCTAAAGTTCCATGACTCGCAGGGACAGTGAATCGTTCTATGTTGAGTTTATCAAGTTCATACACATGGGCGGGCAGGAGGTGGTACAAATAGGTTAATTCACAGGTTTTGTAAACATATTCTGCATACAGCTCCAAACCTTTTTTCCACTTGGCGCGGTCGGGATGGTTGGGCACCAATTCATACAGACGAACCAAGCCATGAATGGGGGACTGCTCATGTCCGCGGTGTTCGTAGGTGAGGGTTTTGGTATGGGCAGGATTTTCGTAGAAAAAGCCGCGAATCGGAATCTTCCAATCGGGATAGTCGCTCTTTTGGCAACTCAGAATCGTTTGGGCACATTCGGCCCCAATCCGTACATATTCTTCTTTTCCGGTCAAGGCATACAGTTCCGCGGCGGCCAAAGCAGCTGCGCCACAAACCTGTGCGTCCACATTTGTTCCCCAGCGTCTGGTGTAGATACCGTCTTCATAACCTTTCTTGGCAAAGTAAAAGTCTTCTTCGGCAACCCGCAAGCACCAATTGGCAAAAACAGCATCTTCTTCTTTGTAGATTCCGGCAGCCACCGCACAGGCGGCAGAGGCCAAGAAGTTCTCAAAGGGGCCGTTTTCTGCCACACTCCGTCTGATGCTTTCATTATCAGGTTGGAGAACATTATCGCGCCACATTCCGTAGCTGACCGCCAAAGCCCGACTGCCATCTCCAAATCGGGTCCTCAATAGCCACGCAATGCCCACTTTCCCCTCTTTTACAAGGCGTTCATAGAGCTTCTTATCTCTATTTTTCACCCTAAGGGCCAATTCCAACATCGCCTGTGCTATTTCTGCCGTACAGATTTCAAATTGAGACAGGTCGCCGGCGTCGTGCCAGCCCCCAAAATTGGGAACGGTGGCTTGGGTTTGGGTGTGCAGCGATTTGCAGTTCAAATGGCAGGCGCTGTGTACTCCGGGAATATCTTCTCCGCACCTCAGCAGACGCATGAAATTGATGCTTTTCCAAATGGACGCATCCAAAGCCTGTTCGTCAATGATAAATGGCTTGGTTTGACGGCTATCTACTTGTAGATAGTATTCTCCGCAGGCGCTAAAGTCAGAAAAATCGAGTTCATAAAAAGTGCCAAATTCATTCACTACTTCCCTAACTTCACGTTCATATACTGCCCGATTCGATTCGTTATACAGGCGGAAGTTTTTGTCCGTTACGTTTTGAGCAATAGCAATTTTCTTCATATTGGGCAGGTATCCGCTGTGGCAAAAAGCGATTCTGTCCTTGAGTTCCCATCCCCAGTCGTCATCCGCTTGGACCTTCTCGGCCCGGATCTCTCCAAAATAAATTTTTACGGTGGGTAATGCCTCCGGAGGACAGCCCGGCAACAACAGAGAGACGCTCATCCTTTCCACGGCATCGCGCTCTATGTCGGCTATTTCCCAGTTTACGCGATTCCATGTATTGGGAAGCAGACAGGCAACGTGTGATTGGGCCTTTCCGGGGTTTCCGATGGTAACGGGAAAATAAAAATTATAATAACCGGTTGATTCCGGATAAATCCATGCCGAAATACGGTTATAAGCCGATAAATCTGTCTTATTTAGAGTGATAGTAAGTCCGCAGCCCGGCCGAGACGGAATATTTTCGATGCTTGTATCGGTGGTCAAACAGATGCAGTTCTTTCCTTCATACTTCTTATCTTGCGATAACTCCAAAGTAGCCCGCCCCGAGACCCTTAGGTTTTCCGAATCTCCTGTGGAATATATGGTAACAAAATCTTCTACCTTTTTGTTCAACCATCTGGTCTCTGCACATTCAGATAAGTCTTGGCTTATCTCTTTATGTACGTAAGAGCTATCTTTCAATAATTTGTCGAGTTTTGACGGCTTAGGATGCCCAGCCGTACCTTTGTCTATGGTAAAGCTCGGTAAGATGGTCAATCCCGCTACTCCAAGCGCCGAGGTTCCCAAAAATTGCCGCCGGTTCCAACGATTTGTATTTTTAGTCATGATATAATATTTAATGTGTTTATAGCCGCAAATATAATGCTTTTACTTAATCCGATAGGCCATCAAAGCGTCTCCATGGCGCACATACATAACGCCTTGGTAAATTACCGGATGCGCCCAATGTTCTCCGGTGCCCGACGTGATGGGGAACATGCTGATGATTTCAAATTTCTCATGATTCGGCTTCACCAAGGCCATCTCGCCTTTGTCTGAATAAACGTACAACATCCCGTCGGCAGAAATGGCGTTACCTACGCCCAGCGTATTGTCGCTGTACATGATTTTGCCGGTTTGCCAATCCACGCAATACCAAGTAGTCCGCTGGCCGGAACCATAGATATAGTTCCCGAATTTCACCACATGCCCAAATTGATGGCTTAGTTCGGGCATTTCCCAAACTTTTGATACGCTCCGACCGTCTCTTGACAGGCGCAACATGGTAGACCCTTTGCCGTAATCGCTCATGAAAAAAAGCATATTGTTGCTGTACACAGGCGTATTGGGATGCTCGCGCATACGGTTGGTGTGCGCAAACGACCAAAGCATATCTCCATTCGATACGTCTATTCCGATGATATAGTCCGACATCATGAACACAACTTGAGGTATCTGCTGGTCGCCAAGGTAAATGGGAGAACCGTATCCCGACATGACGCCCGCACCCGTAGAACTCCAAATAAGCGCTCCGGTCGTCTTATTCAACGCGACTACATTGTGTTCCGCTCCCCCCGGCGCAATAATCAGTTTTTCGCCAATAATCAAAGGCGTACCATGCCAACCATGACGGGTGTTTTCGGCTCCAAAGTCCTTGGCATAATCTTTTTTCCATAATAGCTTCATGGATTGTATGTCGTAACAGAACAACTCCATCACCCCACTGACGAGGTAGAGCTTTCCATCGTTGGGAATCACTGCGTTGCGGGCGCCCGGATAGCTTCGGACGAACTCGGTTCCGTATGCAACTTTATGTTGAAGTTTTCCATCCATACCCAATACGTAGAGATAGCCTTTTTCGTTGGTTTCTCCGGTGACAAACATTTGTTCGCCGTACATGGTTACAGAGGTAAATCCTCTGCCCAACCCATCAAAATGCCAAAGCAACTCCGGGCCATTGGCCGGCCACGACTTGAGCAATCCGGTCTCTTTACTGTAATTGCCTGTACGGTCAAACCGCCACTCCACGCGGTCTTGCGCCGCTAATGTGTAACTGACAACGGTCAACAGAAGCATAATTCCTGTTTGTCTCATCGCTATAATCACTTTATTTTGTAGGCCATCAAGGTATTTCCGTGTCGTACATACATTACTCCGTTATAAATTACCGGATGCGCCCAGTGCTGGTCGGTGCCCATTGTTATGGGGAACTTGCTCACGATATCGAACTTTTCGGGCGTAGGCCTTACCAAAGCTATTTGGCCGTTTTCGGAATAGCAATACAACATTCCATCGGCGGCAATCGTTACGCCCACGCCAAACGACCTGTCTCTGTATTTTGTTTCGCCGGTATTCCA
>WRBG01000161.1 GCA_009784635.1 Bacteroidales bacterium
CGTCGGGATTGGTCGCGACCAACAGCAGGATGACGTTGTCGAGTATGCGCATGGTTTCTTCGTCGCTACGGGCCAGCAGGTCATAAATCTGCACGAAAAGTCCTTGTGCGTTGACTATCTCCGTACCATGCAATCCGGCGTCAATCCAAACAACAGCCTTGCCTTGGGAAGCGAGTTTTTGGGCCTCCTCGTCGGTCAAACCTTCGGCTTTTCCGAGTTTCACAGAGATTTGGCGATACTTCTCTACATCCTTTAGGTTTTCGGGCGAAGAGATAATCATCAATTTAAACGGTCTTCCTTCGGCTGTTGTGCCCACCTCTTGAATCTTGATGCGGTCGGATACTTTAGCGACTTGGTCCATGTATTGGAGCAATTGTTGATAGTTGGCCAGGAAATAGTCATCTCCTACCGTGTACTGACCAAAGGTCGGTTTAGGGATAGAGGGCGAACCTCCGTCGTAGAGCCTGTTTTTGGGCTCTTGTGCGCTTGCGCCCGCAAAAACGAGGACAAGCAGCAAGGATAAGATTTTGTTTTTCATTATAAAAGTGTTAGTATCAACAAAAAGGTTAATAATTTATTCGGTTATTTCTTTGAGTTTCTCGCGGATTTTTTGTTCGATTTCTTCTTGCAGTTCGGGATTATCTACCAATAATTGCTTGACGGCATCCCGACCTTGCCCTAATTTGCTCTCGCCATAGCTAAACCATGAGCCGCTTTTCTTTACAATCTCAAACTCCACCCCCAAGTCAATAGTCTCCCCGATTCGGGAGATGCCCTCGCCAAACACAATATCAAACTCCGCCTTGCGGAACGGCGGGGCCATTTTGTTCTTTACAATTTTCACCTTGACCCGATTACCGGTTGCCTCTTCGCCGTCTTTGAGCTGGGTGGAGCGGCGCACGTCTACCCTGATGGTGGCGTAAAACTTGAGGGCGTTTCCGCCGGTGGTGGTCTCCGGATTGCCAAACATAATGCCGATTTTTTCGCGTAATTGATTGATAAATACGCAACAGGTATTGGTTCGACTGATGTTGGCGGTGAGCTTGCGCAACGCTTGACTCATGAGTCGGGCTTGCAAGCCCATTTTGGAATCGCCCATCTCTCCCTCGATTTCCGCCTTGGGCGTGAGGGCGGCCACAGAGTCAATGACCACAATGTCTACGGCGCCGGAACGAATCAGATGGTCTGCCACTTCCAATGCCTGTTCTCCGTTGTCGGGTTGCGAGATTAGAAGCGTATCTACGTTTACGCCCAACTTTTTAGCGTATGTGCGGTCAAAAGCGTGTTCGGCGTCAATAATCGCCGCAATGCCTCCCGTTTTTTGGGCCTCGGCAATAGCATGAATCGCCAGCGTGGTTTTGCCGCTCGACTCAGGCCCAAAGATTTCAATTACCCTCCCCCGCGGATATCCTCCAATGCCTAAGGCATGGTCTAAGGCAATAGACCCCGAAGGAATTACCGATACTTCCCACTTTGGCTGGTCCCCCAACTTCATAATCGTCCCTTTTCCAAAATCTTTCTCGATCTTGTCCAAGGTCGCCTGCAACGCTTTTAGTTTTTCGGGATTGACGTTTGTCCCCGCAGGCGCTGCGGCCTTGTTTTTAACTTCTACACTTTCTTTAGCCATAATACTTGAATTGAAATGATTAATAAAAATGACCCTACATGAATCATCATACAAAGATGGAAAATTTTTTTGAAATGTAAAAGTATTATCTTTGCATACATGGAATGGTTGTTAGGTAAAGATTTGGACCAGCTGACCCGGATGGTTACGGAGTTAGGCTTGCCCCGCTATACCGGTAAACAGTTGGCAGACTGGTTGTATAAAAAACAGGTAAAGCAAATAGGGGAGATGACCAACCTCTCCAAAGCAGCTCGGGAGCGACTGAGCAGCAGATATGTGGTAGGAGGATTTGCTCCGGTTCAAGTACAGGAATCTAAGGACGGTAGCCGTAAATATCTTTTTCCCACAAAAGAGTCGTTCTTTATAGAATCGGTGATGATTCCCGACCAAAAGCGGGCCACGCTATGCGTCTCTGTGCAGGCGGGCTGCCGCATGGGTTGCCGTTTTTGCATGACCGCCCGTCAAGGGTTGCAGGCCCACTTAACGGCGGGAGAAATCATCGGTCAGTTTCAACATGTACGGGAGCGCGCCCTGTTAACCAACGCCGTCTTCATGGGTATGGGGGAGCCTATGGACAATTTGGACGAGGTCTTAAAGAGCTTGAACATTTTGACCGCCGACTGGGGTTGGGGCTGGAGTCCCCGCCGGATTACGGTTTCAACCATTGGTATATTGCCCCAGTTAAAACGATTTTTAGACGAAAGCGAATGCCATTTGGCCATCAGCCTGCACCACCCTTTTGACGCCCAACGGCAGGCGCTTATACCCATGCAGAAAGTTCACCCATTGGCTGATACATTGGCCCTCGTGAGGCAATACGACTTCAGTGGTCAGAGGCGGGTAAGTTTTGAGTACATTATGTTTAAAGGTGTAAATGATGCACTCCCTCATGCCGCGGCCTTGGCGCGCCTACTTAAAGGATTGGAATGTAGGGTCAATCTGATTCGTTTCCACGCCATTCCCGATTCTTCTTTACAGCCTTCTTCCGACGAGGCCATAGCGCTGTTTCAGAAAAAATTGTCCGACTCCGGAATATCGGTAACACTAAGGGCTTCCCGCGGCGAAGATATTCTGGCGGCCTGCGGATTGCTGAGCACCCCCAAGAGCCATACCAACCCCCAACCCATCCAATAACCCTCTTTTGAACTTGGTACTACATAGCATCAACATTTACATCTAACCACCTGCTCCATCCACAGCCATCACGAACCTCAAGCGCAATGGATATGTACCCGACGCTGTAAAGGTATGAGTTGTTGTGGTAAGTTCTCCGGCAAAGCGATACAATATACCACCTACGGTAAGTTCCCATTGATACTCTTGTACAAGCGGACGCTCATTCGAAGGTAATCCGGCTTGAAAATAAACCGGATAGCCAACTCTTGCGACAACTATTAACGGTGAAAACGCCGACTCTTTCATTCCGGCAAAAACAGGTTCAATGCGAGCGACAATACCCTTTCCCACGGAGTAGGTTTTACCACCATAAGTAAATACATACCGTACTACAGAGCGCACAGGGTCGTTTATATTGGATGTACGTTGAACAGTGCAACTGAAAGAAGTACTGCCCGGAAGAAGAGTTATGCCCGGATCTACTTCCCAGCGTACAAATGCGGAGCCTGCCGGTAGTCCTGTTGGTACCGTATATACCCCTTGACAGGATGCGCCAATAACATCAGGTCCTCCAATTTTTGGCGCAACGGAATTAAGTGCTGCATAAGCGTTTATAAGTCCATGTCCGACTTGAATGTTCCATGTGCCGTTTGGATAATTGGGGTTACTGGCAAAACTGTAACTCGACAATTTCACACAAGTTGATTCGATGGCATTTCTTACTTGAACATTCGTTAAATCTGGGCGGACAGAAAGTATAAGCGCCGCAAGTCCCGCTACTTGTGGTGTTGCAAACGATGTTTTTGTTGTCAAAAGATATTCATTATATAGGGTTGTAGTTAGAATATCAACACCTGGTGCTACCACATTTAAGTGATCACCGTAATTGGAACCCTCGACCGAAGATGCACTCCAACGCTGATCAACAGTGTTAATGGCGCCAACTGCTATTACATCTGCATGGAATGCAGGGAAAGTAACCGCCGGGTTGTTATCATTGCCGGAAGCAGCTACAAGAATCACGTTGTGTAGTTTGGCGTTAGCAATAGCGCTAAGAATGGCAGAAGTCGGACCTACTGCTAAGCTCATATTAATCACTCTTGCTCCTTTACTGACGGCGTCATCAATAGCAGCAGCAACATGGTTAGCATGACCGACACAGTAGGGAATTATTGTAACTCCGGGAGCATTATTCCCGCCGGAAATGCCTGCTATTCCTCTGTTATTATTTGCTTTAGCGCCGCAAATACCTGCAACTTGAGTCCCATGAGGATCATGTAAATCGTCAGCAAAAAGTGCACTAAAAGTATAGATTAGGTGTGTAGTTTTTTGGAGTCCAAAAATGTTTAACTTTAAAGCCCGATTAACCACCATGAGACCCTC
>WRBG01000162.1 GCA_009784635.1 Bacteroidales bacterium
CCTCCGTCTCATCCACCTTGCCAATAAAAATCATGTCGTTCATATTGGCAACCGTGGCAATGGTGGTGCCGTCGTTAAAGGTATTGGACTGGATGACGGAGTTTCCCACCTTTACGGGGATGTCCAAAATCATGCCGTCTATGGTGGAACGGATTTGGGTGTTGCTCTGCTGCGCCATCTTGCGGGAGATGCCGTCCCGTACAATGTCGAGGTTGTTTTTGGCGTTCTCAAACTCCTCAAAGCCTTTGTCAAAGTCGGCTTGCGCCTTTTCCATCTCCTGACTGGCAATGACGCCCCGTTCAAAGAGGCGCTTTTGGCGCTCGTACTCGGCGGTGATTTGGTTGAAGTTGATTTCGGCGATTTTCACCCGCGATTCGGCTGCGTTTAGAGAGGCCATTTCCGGAATCACCTTGACCACCGCAATGATTTCGCCGGCCTTGACAAGGTCGCCCGCCTTTTTCCTCAACTCCGATATAATCCCCGACACCTGCGGTTTAATCATTACCTCGTCCCGCGGGGAGACCTTTCCGGTGGCCACAGAGGTATTTTCGATATCGCCTGTGTCTACGGTAATAATGTCGTATTCCACCTCTTTGGGCTGAGATTTTTTCCACAGCATGTAAAAAGTGCCGAGGACGACTGCTCCCACGAGCGTCCATACAAAAATTTTAAAGATTTTTTTCATTTCGATATGTTTTTTATTTTCAATTGTTAATCTTTACTTTTTGGTCGTCGATTTCTGGATTGAGGCAGCGCAAGTAGAGCCAAAGGCTCGTTTTTTTATTCATCCCTAATTGCATCAATTGCTTTAATGCGTAATGCTCTAAGGGCGGGCATCAATCCCGCCAAAAGGCTCGAAACAATCAGAATCGCCATGGCCACCAGCGCCAAATTAAACGACACAAAAGGAACAATCACCATGTCCCCGTCCGGAACGCCGCCGCCCATTACCTGCTGCAAACCGGTAAGAATCGCCACGCCAAAGATAAAGCCCGCCAATCCCGCCAGCGTAGTCAGCACAAAACTCTCGCCCAATATCTGACTCAATATGGTAAAGGGCTTGGCCCCAATTGCCCTGCGGACGCCGATTTCGCGCATTCGCTCCCGCACCGTTACCAGCATAATGTTGCTGATGCCGATGATTCCCGACAGCAGCGCACCCATCCCCACAATCCAAATCAAAATATTGATGCCGCTAAACAGGTTATTGATTTGTTTAAACTGCTCTTCGAGGTTAAAACTTCCCATCGCCTTTTGGTCGGTGGGGGATATGTCGTGGTTGGCCTTGATAATCTCCTTGACCTCCTGCTCCACCATAGAAGCGCGGTAACCCGGCTTGGCGGTGCAGCCTAAAAACCAAAAAGCGTCCCCCCGACTCACCGTTTGCTGCAAAGTGGTAAAGGGGATATAGACCGTCCTTGAAGGATTGCTTCCCACGTAAACACCTGTTGACACGGATTTTCCCACACCCACTACCTGATAGTAGATACCGCCTACGCGGATACTCTCCCCCAGCGGATTCTCCCCCACATCAAACAGCGTCTCATATACTTCTTGACCTATAAAACACACCTTGCGGCGCTCCGCAATATCAATTTCATTAATCAACCGCCCGTATTGCACATCCATCTGCTGTATCTTAAATTGGTCGGGAAAGACCCCGCAACAGGAATAAGAGCCTCTTTTATTGCCCCGTACAGATGTTCCGTCCGTAAAGAGCATCGGCGCCAAATACTCTACCGACCTTGCTTTTTCCCGAATCAGACGCAGGTCTTTGCTGTTCATACTCCAGTATCGCCCTTTCCGATGTCCTTTATAGGCTTCGCTGGTGCGGCTGGTATAAAAAAAGCAGGAGTTGGAAGCAAATCCCTCAAAATTACTCATAATTCCCTGCCTAAACCCGTTCCCGAATCCCACCAAGATGATAAACATAAACAACCCCCACGAAACGCCAAATGCGGTAAGGATGCTTCGCGTTTTATTTCTGGCGATGGTCGCCCAAATCTCTTTCCATTTATCTATATCAAACATATTGTTGGGATTTGTATGTGTTATTCAGCCCTCACGGCCTCAATCGGTTTAACCTTTACTGCTTTTAAAGCGGGAATCAATCCTGCAACCACGCCGCAAACAATCAGCAGAAATGTAGCCCCAAACACCGTACCCATATTCACGGTAGGGTCAAGAAACATGGTCACATTTTCCGACTGGTTGGTCAGGAGCGAGCCCACCAATTCGGTTAGACCAACCCCAAGCACGATGCCCATGTATCCGGCGCAGGTGGTTACAAATATCGACTCAAAAATAATCAACCTCAACACAGAAGCCGGAGTGGCTCCAATCGCCTTGCGGATGCCGATTTCCCGCGTCCGTTCCCTTACCGTAATCACCATGATATTGCCCACCCCTACAATGCCTGCCATCATAGAGGCCAATCCCACGATAATCAGAAAAATATTCATGATGCCAAACACCTTTTGGATGCGCAAAGCCTCTTCAAAAGAGTTGTATATATACAAAGCCGACCTGTCCTTGGGGTCAAAGCCGTGGAGGGCGGCAAACTTTTCGCGGAGGCGCTGGTTAAAGGCCTCGTTGGCGGCTACGCTGTGCAATCCCGTTGCGGTAAATTCCAAATACCAAAACCCATAGCCCCGATTGTAAAGCATTTGGGCGGTGGAGAGGGGAATATAGGCGTTGGGGTTGTGGCTGTTAAACTGGTCGGACGAGCCGTATACCCCCACCACCTGAAAAGCGATTCCATTGGCGATTACATATTTTCCAATGGGGTCTTCGTCTTTAAAAAGAACCTTCTGATGGTCGGGATGTATCACCATCACTTTTCGCCGCATCAAGTCATCCGTTTTATTGATAAACCGCCCCATGCCCTCTTTAATGCCTATGCTGACAATATGGGCCAACTCCGATGTTCCTCCCTCCAACTGTACGGCAATATATTCTTGACCGTAAGACACGGTAAGGTTAACGCCCATACCGGCGGAAAGATGTTCTACTTCGGGTACTTTGTCGCGAACCAAGTCGTAATCTTTTTGGTCAAACCGGATTCTCCTCCCCGCCGGATAACCTTTGTAGGGCATGGAAGTCCAGCCCGGACGTACACTCACATAATTTTTTGCTTGACGGGAAAAATTGGAAAACACCCCGTTCTTTAGTCCGTTACCGGCAGCCAGCAAAACAATCAGCATAAAGATACCCCAAGCCACGGCAAAGCCCGTAAGAAAGGTGCGGAGCTTGTTTTTCTTCATGGTCAGCAGGATTTCCTGCAAAAAGTCAAGGCGAAACATGGCAGAGGGATTAGAAACGGATGACCGGATTTGGATTCACTTTAATCTCCCCAATCACCCCGTCCCGAATATGTACCACCTTGTCGGTGGCGTCTGCCACAGCATGTTCGTGGGTTACGACCAACATGGTCATTTCTTCGTCTCGGTTGATTTGGCGCAGCAGGTGCATCATTTCACTGGAGGTGGCAGTATCCAAAGCGCCGGTAGGTTCGTCTGCCAAAATCACTTGAGGCCGGGCAATCAAGGCGCGGGCAATGGCCACCCTTTGCTTTTGTCCGCCAGAAAGTTCGTTGGGCAGGTGGTGGGCGTGGGTAGCAATTCCCATCTTGTCTAAATATTCCATGGCCATCATGTTCCTCTTTTTGCGCCTCACCCCTTTATAATAGAGAGGCAGGGCTACATTCTCCAGCGCGTTCTTAAAAGTAATTAGGTTAAATGACTGAAACACAAAGCCTATTTTTCGATTGCGGAGTACGGCGGCCTTGGTTTCGGTCAAATTGGAAATCAAAGTATCGTCCAAGTAATATGCGCCGGTGTCGTAATTATCCAAAATGCCAAGAATGTTGAGCAAGGTTGACTTTCCGGACCCCGAAGCGCCCATGATGGCGATAAATTCGCCCTTGTTGACTTCTAAGTTAATGCCTTTTAGTACGTGCAGCGGGGCGCCGCCATAATAGGTTTTATTGAGGTTGCGGATGGATATCATGTGGTGTTGTTTTGCTTTATTGGTGTATTAGTTTTATAGGGCACTGCAAAGGTAAGTATGTTTTTTATATCTGCAAATTTTTTTGAAAAAAA
>WRBG01000163.1 GCA_009784635.1 Bacteroidales bacterium
AAACCCATTTGTTTGATGGTGTTTAATTCAAATTCGATGCGCTCCTCCAAGGAGTCATCTATAGAACCGTAGTACGCCTTGGCCCCCTCATAGGTCAAGTGGCGGAGGTAGGCGTCTGCATCTGCAAACGAATCCGGAATAGGGAAGTCCGGCATAATAAGCTCATTGTCTATAGAATACCTTTCGATTTTGTCGGCTACTTCCACACTGTTTTGGAGTATTCCGGGAATATCGGCAAAAAGTTCTGCCATTTCTTCCTTGGTTTTAAAATACTCTTCGCGGGTATAGCGCAGACGATTGGGGTCGTTCACATCGGCATTGGTGTTGATGCAAATCAGGCGGTCGTGGGCCATGGCGTCTCCGGCGTCTATAAAATGGACGTCGTTGGTAGCCACTAATTTTATATCATGTTTTAAGGCTAAGGCAATGAGTTCGGATTCTATCCGCTGTTGTTCTTCGTATACCTCCTGCAAGCCGGGGTCTTTGGATTTATGACGTTGAAGCTCTATGTAATAATCCTCCCCAAAAAGTTGTTTGTACCAACATGCACGAGACTCGGCCTCTTCTTTTTTGCCCTGCAACAGCAAAGAAGGGATTTCTCCGGCCAAACAGGCGGAACAGGCAATCAAGCCTTCGTGGTATTGTTGGAGCAAATCGTGGTCTACACGGGGTCTGTAATAGAAGCCCTGCGTATAAGCCAAGGAGGAAAGTTTGATGAGGTTTTTGTAACCGGTTATGTTTTTGGCCAATAAGACCAAATGCTTACTGCTTTGGTCTTCTTTACCGCGCCGCACCTGCCTCCCGTCCGGCGACAGGTATACTTCGCATCCAACAATAGGTTTGACTTCGGGAAATTTAGCCGCTACATCCAAAAATTCCTTTACGCCAAACATGTTGCCATGGTCGGTAATGGCAAGGGCCGGCTGTCCGTCCGCCTGTGCTTTGGCAAAGAGCTTGGGAATCGGCGCAGCCCCGTCAAGAATCGAATATTGGGTATGGACGTGAAGGTGGACAAACATGATTATAACAACTCTTTTAACTGTTCTACATCCGGCAGCACATTTTTATATTCGGGCGGCAATGCTGCTGCCGTTTTGTATAAAGCTACGCCCATTGGTTTTGACATGTCTCGGAAAGCATATTCCACCGTTTTTTGTTTTTTCGATTTGCACAAAATAATTCCTATAGAATAATTTTCGTGCGGAAGCCTTATTAAATCATCCAGCGCCGACAGGTAAAAATTCATTTTTCAAATAATTTGCTTTTGAGGTGGTATTTTAGTTTCTCTACACTCCAAAATTCCGATGCGCATTTCTGGATGTAGAAGAGCCGGCCTTCGCGGGATTTTTCATTATAAATGATTTCGGAATGGTGTGTGAATCCAAGTTGCAAGAAATGTTGTAAGGGAAAATCGGAATCTTTGGTGAAATCTTGTATTTCAAATTCGTTCATCAGCAATGAGCGATTTATAAAATCCTCCCCTTCAATGCCTTGCCATTCTTCATAGAATGTTCTCATTTTTTTTAAATTTCCCGCCGAAAAACCCCGCAACCCCGGTAATTCTTGCTGCAACTTCTCGGAAATAGTTTCAATCGCTCCGGTTCCCCAAAAACCGGTTCGGCTGTTTTCCGAAATGTATTTTCCGATTCCGTAACTAAGCGAAAGCAATTCCCTGTTAGCCAAAACTGCTGCACGATAACGGCTTTTAAGGATGACGTCCTTTATGGTCTGTATCGCCTCTGAATAATTAGTCGCAATTTCTTTCATTACACCAAACTTTTTCCGGTCATGGCCGGCGGGGCGGGAACGTTCATCAGTTTCAATATGGTGGGGGCAATATCGGCTAAAATTCCGTCCTGCACCGATGTAATATCTTCATCCACTACAATAAAAGGCACTTTGTTCATGGAGTGGGCGGTGTTGGGGCTGCCGTCCGGGTTGAGGGCATGGTCGGCGTTGCCGTGGTCGGCGGTAATCAGCACGGTATAGCCTTGGGCGCGGGCAGTGCGCACCACTTGATGCACACATATATCCACAGCCTTTACAGCGTCGCAAATGGCGTCGTACACACCGGTATGGCCTACCATGTCTCCGTTGGCAAAATTAAGAATTATCAAGGGGTAGTTTTGGGTTTGCAGGGCCTCTATCAAGGCATCTTTTACCTTAAAAACGCTCATTTCGGGCTGGAGATCGTAGGTAGCTACTTTAGGCGAGTTGATGAGGATGCGCTCTTCGCCGGTAAAAGGCTCTTCCCTTCCTCCGGAAAAGAAAAAGGTTACGTGGGCGTATTTTTCGGTTTCGGCAATACGCAATTGTTTAAGGCCGTGGTCAGCCACTATTTCGCCAAGGGTGCGGGCTACTTTTTCTTTGTCAAAAAGGATATGCAATCCCTTGAATTTATCGTCATAAGGCGTGAGGCAGCAATAGTAAAGCGGAATGGTTTTCATGCCGTGTTCCGGCATATCTGCCTGAGTAAGTACATGGGTGAGTTCCCGCGCACGGTCGTTGCGGAAGTTGAAGAAAATGATGGCGTCCCCCTCTTGAATCGTGGCAAGCGGCTGTCCTTTATCGTCTACGCAGACTATCGGCTTAATAAATTCGTCTGTTACTCCGGCATCATAGCTGGCCTGTACGCCGACCAAGGGGTCTACAAAGGCAGTCCCTTTGCCGGTACACAAGAGGTCATAGGCTTCTTTGATGCGCTCCCAGCGTTTGTCTCTATCCATGGCATAGTACCGGCCTGTTACCGAGGCGATTTTACCGGCGGATTGTTGTAGATATTCCTGTAATTTTCCTAAATAGCCTTTTCCGCTTTGGGGGTCGGTGTCGCGACCATCCATAAAACAATGGATAAATACCTTGGCCAATCCGTATCCCTTGGCCAAATCGCAAAAGGCGTAGAGGTGTTCCATAGAACTGTGGACTCCGCCTTCTGAGGTGAGTCCCGTGAGATGGAGTTGTTTGCCACTCTTTTGTACATATTCGTATGCGGCTTTGACTTGGGGGTTGTCTTTGATGGATTGGTCTCGGCAAGCGCGGTTGATTTTAACCAAATCTTGATACACCACCCTGCCGGCCCCAATATTGAGGTGGCCGACCTCGGAGTTGCCCATCTGACCATCGGGCAGGCCTACGTCTTCTCCGCTGGCCGAGAGGAATCCATGAGGATAACGGGCGCGCAGGCCGTCTATGTGGGGCGCTCCGGCGGTATAAATAGCATTAGACTGGTTGTGTTTTCCCTCGCCCCAGCCGTCGAGAATCATTAAAAGGACTTTTTTGTGCATAACAGAATAAAGAAACGACAAAGATAGCAAAAATCCCCATGCACTTTTTGTATATTTGCATGCTTTTTCTCACGAGCCGATTTATCTTTAGCCCCGGCGCCGGATGCGGCTGCAAGATTGCGCCCGCCGAATCTTTGTTGTCATGCTTCGGCAATTACAAGCATTTCAAAATCTTTTACCGTTAATGGGTCTTCCCTCGAAAATGCGCCAAGTTTTGCTCCGAAAATGTCTATGGTTTTATAATTCAACGATTTTAAAAACCAAGTTATTTCACTCGGCATATAAGACCTTTCGTTACATTCGAGCGTTTTCTTATTGCCGGAATCGTCCTCAAACTCTAAGATACTATTTGTACGGAACGTCATTAAATCAAAATCGTTGTTCCTGCATATTGTATTGCTTTCTCCTGCCGTTGAAGTATAAAATTCATCTAACTGATTGAATATAGGGAACAGTCCATTGGGTGCGGTGAAGATAAATTTTGCATGGGGTTTGAGTGATTTTGTAACACTTTTAAGTATTTCGTAATCCATTTCATCGGTTTCCATTAGCGAAAATCCACCCTCGCAAATCATAATGGCAACGTCAAATTCGCTGCCAAACGGCAAGTTTCGAGCGTCCTGACGTTGAAAATCTATATCCAAATTGTCTGCTCTTGCCTTCTCTCTTGCCCTTTCCAATTGGTTCTCAGACAAATCAATGCCGGTTACGTGATATCCGCGTTTGGTCAATTCAATAGCATGACGACCTGTTCCACAGCCTACATCCAATATCCTCAAAGATTTGTCAAA
>WRBG01000164.1 GCA_009784635.1 Bacteroidales bacterium
AATTTCGACCCGCAAAATACGGTCTATTAAACACCTCTTATTTTGACAGGAATCCCCTGTGCTTTTTACGGCATAGGGGATTTTTGTATGGACATATGTATCGAAAAACGTTATTTCAAGTTTGTTAATGTATCTACTCATTGGTATTTAGTCTTTGAAAAACAAAGGACATACCCCACCAAACTGCACCAAAGGTAAAAAAAATTCATATCCGAAAACTTTGCAGAAATGAAAACTTTTCGTAATTTTGTATTTCCGAAAAACAATTGAAAACTAAAATTTTTCGGAAATTCATATTATGGTAAAAAGAGAAACATATTTATCGCAATTGCGAGAATTGAAAGATGTTCAGATAATTAAAGTCATAGCCGGAGTGCGCCGTTGCGGGAAATCCACACTTTTGGAACATTTCAGAAACGAGTTGCTCTTAGCAGGAGTACCGATTTCCAATATGCAACACTATAACCTCGAAGAACCGGAAAATACAAGGTTTGAACATTGGCGTGATTTTTATTTTCATATAAAAAATTCGCTTTCGGATAAAGGAATGAATTATGTGTTCCTCGACGAAATTCAAATGCTCAACAATTTTGAACGCTTACTTGACGGATTGCACATTTTGAAAAATGTGGATGTGTACGCAACCGGCAGTAATGCTTACCTGCTTTCGAGTGAGTTGGCAACCATTCTTACCGGACGGGCAATTACCATAGAAATCTATCCCTTTTCATTTGCAGAATACGTTGAATATCAAAAAATTGAGAAGCCATGCGATAATGATTTGGTCAATTATCTGCAAACAGGTGGATTCCCGCAAGCGTTGGAGTTGCTTAATATTAGCCATTCGGCTTACGAAAACTACCTCAAAGGGCTGTATTCAACTATTCTAGAAAAAGACATAAAGCCGAGAAATGCTATTTACAACGAGGTGGCATTTGAAAACCTTATCCGATTCCTGTCCGATTCCGTAGGTAGTCCTGTTTCGGCAAACAGTATTGCCGATTATTTTATTCACACCAAAGACAATATTGACGACAAAACAATAAGTCGCTATATTTCAATACTTAACAAAAGTTATCTTTTTTATCATTCCAACCGTTTTGATTTGAAAGGCAAGAAAATACTGAAAACGCAAGGCAAGGAATATATAGTTGATACCGGTTTTCGCAATGTTCTTTTGGGGCGTGAAAATCTATCGGATTTGGGACATATTCTCGAAAATGTGGTTTATTTTGAACTCTTGCGGCGTAGAAACAGCGTTTGGATTGGTAAAAATACCAACAAAGAAATTGATTTTGTGGCAAAAGATACAAGTGGTTACACGCATTATTATCAGGTCTGCCTCACCATGCGCGAAGAGACAACTCGCGAGCGGGAACTTTCGGCATTTATGAAATTGAAAAATCACCACCCAAAAACTGTGATTTGTCTTGACCCGGAAGAGCCGACCTACAATGGAATTGTACAACGCAACGCAACAAAATGGCTGTTAAAAAAGAACTTCATCTCCGGCGAGAAATGTTAACTTTGCAAAAAGATTTTTTCATGCGCTATTTCATTCGGCTATCGTTTAAGGGTACGCGATACGGGGGCTGGCAAATCCAGCAAAACGCGCCCAGCGTACAGGCCGAACTGACCCGGGCCCTTAGCCTACTGCTTGGGGCATCCGTTCAAGTTTGGGGGGCGGGACGTACCGACTCCGGCGTTCATGCGGTGAATTATGTGGCACATTTTGATTCAAACATGGATTTGTCCAAAGACCCTGCCCTATGCCTCCGCAAATTAAATGCCATTCTTCCGACCGATATTTGCGTGCATGCCATTACTCCGGTTTTGGAACAGGCCCACGCCCGCTTTGACGCCTTGTCCCGAACCTACCTTTATTATATTCATCTCTACAAAAATCCTTTCATTGAGCCGTTTTCTACCTTCTGTCCTTTCGCTTTAGATGTAGAGGCCATGAATTTGGCGGCCAACCAACTTTTGGGTACCCACGATTTCACCAGCTTTGCCAAACTACACGGAGGCAACAAAACCAATATCTGCACCCTTAGTCAAGCCTTTTGGTCAAGCCCCGAACCCTGTTTGCCCCTTATGGGCCAAGAAGGTCATTTAGTGTTTACCGTCAGCGCCAACCGATTCCTTCGCAATATGGTCAGAGCCATGGTGGGTACGTTGATAGAGGTGGGCAGGGGAAAAATCCCGCCCTTGGAAATCAGCCGCATTTTGGAGGCAAAAAACCGGAATCAAGCCGGCGCCTCGGTTTCGGCACAAGGTTTGTATCTCTACAAAATTGACTACCCTTATACGGTCTTTTAAGGATTTTAACTATTTTCGCAATTATTTTGTATCCGCATCTTGAATCTTTAACATTAACAACCATATGATTTTAACCTTATTACAAGTAGACGCCCAAGCCGTTATTATTCGAGAATCGAGTTCTATCTCTTTGATTGGCATGGCCTTTAAAGGAGGATGGATTATGATTCCACTTTTATTACTCTCTATTATTGCCCTGTACATCATTGGGGAGCGCTGGTGGACCATCCGTCAGGCATCTAAGCAGGACCAAAATTTTATGAACAACATCCGAGATTTCATCATTGACGGAAAATTATCCTCTGCCAAATATTTATGCCAAACTCAAGCCACGCCCACCGCACGTTTTGTAGAAAAAGGATTGGAGCGAATTGGGCGGCCCTTGAGCGATGTACAGGCGGCCCTTGAAAATGTGGGCAATGTAGAAATAGCCCAACTGGAAAAAGGACTTCCCATGTTGGCTACCATTGCCGGAGGAGCGCCCATGATTGGCTTTTTGGGTACGGTAGTGGGCATGATTCAGTCCTTCTTTAATATGTCCCAAGCGGGTAGTAATGTGGATATTGCCCTGCTTTCGGGAGGTATTTATACCGCCTTGGTTACGACCGTAGCGGGTTTGACCGTAGGTATTATCGCCTACTTTGGTTATAACTACTTGAGCGCCAAAATCGGACAAATTATGCACGCCATAGAGCGGAATATGATGGACTTTATGGAAGTGCTTCAAGAAAAGACCGCTAAAGAATAAGGAATTTTGTCATGGCACTAAAACGAACCACCAAAGCGGAACCTTCTTTTAGCTTGGCATCAATGACCGACGTTGTCTTTCTGTTGCTCATTTTTTTCTTGATTACATCTACCTTGGTCAATCCCAACGCGCTTAAACTCCTGCTTCCCAAAAGTACCAATCAAGTGACGGCCAAACCCGAAGTAAGCGTTTCTATCAAACACTATCCGGAACTGAATCGCTTTACCTATCATATTGACGGGAACTCCATACCTGTTCCTTTCCATGAAATCGAACCGGCCTTGCAGCAAAAACTGATGAATAGCGAGGACCCCACCATCATACTTTATACCGATTTAACCGTTACCATGGAGCAGGCGGTGATGGTCATGAATATTGCCAAACGCAATCAATACAAAATCCTCCTTGGTACCGCACCCGAATAAAACCCATGAATGTAGCAGACCATAGCAAACAAACAGACAGGCAAGGCAAGCTGATTGGCGGCGGCGTTGCCCTGCTCTTTCATGCGCTGCTCTCTTTGCTTTTCTTGAGTACCGGTTTTACTACCATCATCCCCGAACCTCAAGACCAAGGCATTTTAGTTGAATATATCCCTGAATTTCAGCAAATAATTCCCAGAGCGATACCCGGTCGGGAGCCTCGCACCTTAGAGCCTGACCCCAGCAGGGAAGTCCGTTTGGTGCAGCAGGCCACACATACCGAAGTGGTGCCGAGCGAGGCGCGCACCCAGCCGAGTACGTTGGGAGAAGTCGGAGATATAGAACGGCACGAACCTCCTCCTCCTACGCCTATTAACCAGCGTGCCCTGTTCAGAAGCCGCGATACCGGCGATTCCTTGGCCGAACAAAGCAGCCGCGTGGCAGGCAACACCATGCAGGCAGGCCCTCCGGACGGGAACACCCGCGAAGGAAATCCGGACGGAACGCCCTCTGC
>WRBG01000165.1 GCA_009784635.1 Bacteroidales bacterium
ACCGCAGGCAAACGCCTCCGCAGCAATGATTCCTACACGCCGGAAGGCAAGGCGGGAATGCGCCCCGACCGAGCGGTAGAGGTGTACAGCCGCATCCTCAAACAACTTTATCCGGACGTGCCGGTGGTCATTGGAGGCATCGAAGCATCACTCAGACGCCTGAGTCATTACGACTATTGGGAAGATGCGTGGAAGCCCTCCATCTTGATAGAGAGCGGAGCGGATTATTTGGTATACGGAATGGGAGAAAGGGCGATTAAGGAATTGGCCCAAAAACTGCGCTCCAAAGCGACTGTCGCGGAATTGCGCCAAACGCCGCAAATAGCTTATATGGAACATTCGCTGTCTTCCCTGCCGCAAGAGCGCCTCAGCCTCCGCGCCTATGAACAATGTCTGCACGATAAACAGGCCTGCATAGACAATTTTAACACCATGGAAAGAGAGGCCAACCGCCCCAAAGCGTCGGTAATGGTCGAGCCTGTGGGCCAAGTGCATATCGTGGTAAATCCCCCTTATCCCTCCATGACCTCAGACGAATTGGACGCCGTCTACGACCTCCCGTTTACCCGCTTGCCCCATCCGCGTTATAAAACCAAGCATATCCCTGCCTACGAAATGATTAAACATTCGATTTGCCTCCATCGCGGGTGCTTTGGCGGATGCAGTTTTTGTACGATTGCCGCTCATCAAGGCAAACAGGTTGTTTCCCGTTCAGAGGCATCGGTGCTTAGAGAAGTGCGGGCTCAGCTCGCTCATCCGGACTTTAAAGGCGTCCTGTCTGATTTGGGCGGCCCGACCGCCAACATGTATGGGATGCAGGGAAAAAATAAAGCATTGTGTGCCGACTGTATCCGCAGCTCCTGCCTGTTCCCCGGATTGTGCCCAAACATGAACCACGACCACAGCCGTTTAACGGCATTGTACCGCATGGTGCGCCAAGAGCCGGGCATCCGCCATGCCTTTGTGGGCAGCGGGATTCGCTATGACCTCTTTTTAGACGAACATGGTTTTTTAAGTCCGGACGGACAGGAATATTTTGAAGAAGTGCTTCGCCACCACCTGTCCGGACGCTTAAAGGTAGCTCCCGAACATACCCAAGCCCACGTCCTGCACTGTATGGAAAAGCCTTCTTTCCGTCTGTTTGAACGTCTTAAAACCTGTTTTGACCAAATAAACCTCCGGGAGCAATTAAAACTCAAGCTGATTCCCTATTTTATCTCTGGCCATCCGGCCTGTACCCAAAATGATATGGCCGACTTGGCACAAAAATTACAATCCGATAAAATGACGGTAGAGCAGGTGCAGGACTTTTGCCCCACGCCCATGACCCGTTCTTCGGTACTTTTTTACGCCGAAAAAGACCCGAAGACCGGAAAAAA
This sequence comes from Bacteroidales bacterium, assembly GCA_009784635.1. Classification (GTDB taxonomy): domain Bacteria; phylum Bacteroidota; class Bacteroidia; order Bacteroidales; family UBA932; genus WRBG01. The sequence goes on from WRBG01000165.1 coordinate 1,380, forward strand.
AATTTTTGTTGAAAAGAATAATGTGCTGAAAAACAAGCAAAAATCATATTTCTTTAAAAAAAATGACGATTGAATGTGCGTGATTATTTTTTTTGCCGTATACTTGCAGCTTGATTTGCATTCACAGATAAAGCTAAAATGATGGAAACGAACAAAAGAAGAGCGGTAATAAGTTACGCCAACCTTTCTCCCGAGTTATTGGACATTATTAGGGAAATGTATCCCCGTGGGTATGCCGACTACATGGACGAAATCATGAAAATCTCCAAACCGGATGGAACCTTTTTCCATGCGATTAAAATCGAAACCCCCGATGCCATTTATTTGGTAAAGATTGATGTAAAAATTGACGACTATGCCGAAGTAGAGAAGGATATCTTTGGAGATAATACCACTTCTGACGACGGAGACGACGACGATGGATTTCCCGATGGAGGCGATTCGTCCGGAAGTTTTTCCGATGACGGAGACTCCGGAGATTCCGACAACGAGGACTAAGGACAAACGCCAAGCTGCTCCGGCGGCTTTTTTTGTTACTTTTGTCAAAGATACAAACTGCCATGCAAAAAATACTGTTGCCCTTTTCCGTTTGGCTTAAACGCATGCCCGAACAGCGCATGTTGCTCATCCTTGCCGTGCTTACGGGCTTGGGCTGCGGCTTGGCTACGGTCATCCTCAAACATGCCATTCATGGGGTGCAAAGTTTGCTTACCGGCTGGTTTCGGGCCTCTGCCGACAGCCTGCTCTACATTGTTTACCCGGGAGTAGGTATGTTGCTGGCGTTCTTGTTGGTAAGATATGTAATCAAAGACAATATCGGGCACGGAGTAACCAAGGTGCTGCACGCCATTTCCCGAAACGAATCCAAAATCAAAGCCCACAACTGCTGGTCGTCCATGGCAGCCAGCTCTGTCACCATTGGATTTGGCGGCTCGGTGGGTGCAGAAGCGCCCATAGTCTATACGGGCGCGGCGATTGGCTCCAATATAGCCAGAGTCTTAGGACTTAATTACAGGCAAATGACGCTGCTGTTGGGCTGCGGGGCTGCCGGCGCCGTGGCGGGAATTTTTAAAGCGCCTTTGGCAGGTATTCTGTTCACCTTGGAGATACTGATGTTCAGCCTTTCCATGGCCTCTGTACTGCCCCTGCTCATTACCTCGATTACCGCCACGGTGGTATCATCAATACTTACGGGCGGCGATGTGGCGTTTGCCACTACGGCAGAACGCTTTCTCATATCCAACCTGCCCTATTATTGCGCCTTGGGAATACTCTGCGGTTTTGTATCGCTCTATTTCACCCGCATGACTCTTTTTTTGGAAGATAAAATACATGCCATACAAAAGCCCTTCCGCCGCTGGCTCTATTCGGCCATTGGTTTGGGCATATTGATTTTTATATTTCCCCCCTTGTACGGAGAGAGTTACGAAGCCCTCAACGCCTGCCTCAACGACCATGTAGAGCCTGTTGTAAATAACTCCCTGCTGTATGGAGCCTTAGAATCCAGCCCTTGGTTTTTGCCCATTTTCTTTGTGGGCGTACTCTTTTTTAAGGTAGTGGCCATGTCTCTCACCAATGCCGGCGGCGGGGTAGGGGGAACCTTTGGTCCGACCCTTTTTGTAGGCGGCGTATTGGGATTTGTCATGGCCCGAAGTATCAACCTGTTGGGCTTTCACCACCTTCCCGAAGTCAATTTTGCCTTGACCGGTATGGCCGGACTCATGGCCGGAGTGATGCAGGCTCCGCTAACGGCCATATTTCTGATTGCAGAAATTACCGGCGGATACAAATTACTGATGCCGCTGATTATTACGTCTGTATTCTCTTTTGCCACCATACGCGGCTTTGAGCCTTATTCGATTTATACCAAACGCTTGGCAAAATCGGGCGACCTGCTGACCCACAACAACGACCGGGCAGTATTGGTGTTGCTGCGCACCGCCGACTTGGTGGAAAAAGATTTCAAAAGCGTGGCGCCCCAAGATACCTTGGGTGATTTGGTACAGGCAATATCTTCCAGCAAACGAAATATTTTTCCCGTAACAGACGCTTCCGGCGCATTAAAAGGGGTCGTGTTTTTGGACGAAATCAGAGAAATGATATTTGAAAGAGACCGATACCACAATGTTTGGGTGAAAGACCTGATGCAACCCCCTCCCGATGTAGTCCAAATCAGCGACAAAATGGAGCAGGTAATGGAAAAATTTGAAATATCGGGCGCTTGGAACCTACCGGTGGTTGACGACCGGCAACGCTATATAGGCTTTGTTTCCAAGTCCAAAATATTTTCGGCCTATCGAGAACAATTAGCACAATTATCTCAAGAGTAATCATATGACAAAAACACACATCTCTCTGATTGCCCAAGAGCTTTCCTTAAAGGAATGGCAGGTGGAGCATACCATACAACTGTTGGAGGAGGGCGGGACCATTCCCGTTATCAGTCGTTACCGCAAAGAAATGACAGGCAGTATAGACGAAACCCAAATTACCGCCATCAAACTGCTGCACGCCAAAT
>WRBG01000166.1 GCA_009784635.1 Bacteroidales bacterium
CGCTACGCCCAAACGCTGGCGGCAGAGATTCCCGAAGTAGACGGCTTTTGGGGCGCTAATGAACCGGCTATGGTACTCAAGGCGATAGGACAGGCGTGGCAGACAGATGTGGAGTCGGAACGGTTGCTCTCTACACCCGCGCATTACGCCTACCTTAAAATATCCGAAGGCTGCGACCGGAGCTGCGCTTTTTGCGCCATTCCCCTAATTCGGGGCCCCCATGTATCTACGCCGTTGGAGGCCTTGATTATAGAAGCTGAACTGTTGGCCGCCAAAGGGGTAAAGGAGTTGCTGTTGGTAGCTCAAGATACTACTTTTTACGGACTCGATGTGTATAAACAAAGAATGTTGGCTCCCTTGATGGAGCGGTTGGCGCGGATAAAAGGCATTGAATGGATTCGACTCCATTACGCTTATCCGGCGGGCTTTCCTCCGGATGTACTCGAACTGATGGCCTCGCATCCCAAAATTTGTGCCTATGTAGACATTCCCCTCCAGCACATATCTAATAAGGTATTGACTGCCATGCGGCGCTCTGTGGACGAGGCCCGGACCCGCCGGTTAGTGGAGCAGATGCGCAAGTTGGTCCCCGGTATTTGTCTGCGCACGACCATGATGGTAGGGCATCCCAAAGAGGATAAAGCGGCCTTTGAGCAGCTTTTGTCTTTTGTGGCGGAGGCGCGTTTTGAGCGTTTGGGGGCTTTTTGCTATTCCGAGGAGGAGGGAACGCATGCCGCTCTGCATTACAGAGATAACATTTCTCCAAAGCTAAAGCAGGAGCGTTACCATCGCCTTATGGAACTGCAATCCGGCATATCTTTCGCGTACAACCAATCAAGGGTGGGCAAGAGGGAGCGGGTATTGATAGACCGCGTGGAACCGGAGCGCTTGGTGGGACGCACGCAATTTGAATCGCCGGAGGTAGACGGGGTCGTGTATGTGGATTTGCCTCCGGATGCGGAAGCGTGCAAAGGCATGGTTGGCGTCTTTAAAGAAGTGGAGATTGGACGGGCCGGAGATTATGATTTGTTCGGAATTTTGCATATTCGGAAATAATTTTTACCTTTGCAGCTGTTTTTAGATGAATAATTGAAATTGTAGCCCTCGGGAGAGGGCTTTTTTATGCAGGATACGGGATATTTTGTATCTTTGTTCTATAAAATAAAATTTAAGACTGATAGAATGAAATTATTAACAGGAAAAGTTGCTTTGATTACGGGCGCAGCAAGGGGTATTGGAAAGGCGATTGTCCTTGCATTTGCCGAACATGGGGCCGATGTGGCCTTTACCGATTTAACAAGAGACGATGCGCTTATAGAAACAGAATCCGCCATGGCTGCTTATGGCGTTAAGGTTAAAGGATACGCCTCGGACGCGGCGGATTTTGCCGACTCCCACAGGGTGGTAGAAGATATACATAAGGAATTTGGCAAAATAGACATATTGGTGAACAACGCCGGTATTGCCCGAGACGGATTGATGATGCGCATGAACGAGGAGCAGTGGGATTTGGTGATTAAGGTGAATCTTAAATCGGCCTTCAATTTTACTCATGCCGTTACGCCAGCTATGATGCGCCAAAGGAGCGGCAGCATTATCAATATGAGTTCGGTAGTGGGGGTGTCGGGCAATGTGGGACAGGCAAGCTATTCCGCTTCCAAGGCAGGTATGATTGGCTTGACCAAATCAATGGCCAAAGAGCTGGGGTCAAGAGGAATACGGACTAACGCCATTGCTCCGGGTTTCATTTTGACCGAGATGACCGAGCGTCTGTCTCCGGAGGTGAAACAACAATGGACCGAACAGATTCCTCTGAAACGGCATGGAACGCCCCAAGATGTGGCCCATGTGGCTTTATTCTTGGCATCAGATTTGTCTGCTTATGTATCGGGGCAGGTGGTTCATGTTTGCGGAGGGATGAATATGTAATGATTAATTTAACACTCTATACCTTATGCGTTGCTTGTACAGGATTTTTTTCTTGCTGCTGTTGGGAGGAATGGCAGCCTGCGGTCCGGTAATCCACTTAATCGATGTGGATGTAAAACTTCCGGCCCAACACTCGGTGCATTTTGAAAGCGGAAACATTGCGGTTTTTAATGCACTCTACGATACGACCGGCTTGATGGGTACGGTGTGGAACGATAGCCTGTTAATCAATAAAGTGGCCCAAGGTTTTAGGGACCGGTTGGCGGCGGAACTTTCTTTGTATCCGGAGGAAATTCCGATTTACAATCATTTTTGCGGCCAAACCCCCGGCGGAACCTTAGAGGACAAAGAGTATATTTATTCGCTGTCCGACCAGACGGGGGCAAGGTTTTTAATACTGATTGACAGCCTTAGGCACGGCGATTTTGAATACGTCAATACCATGCTTGCTCCGGCGGGAGACGGATACAGGTCTATCTATGTGAGCAAGCCTTGGCAAATGGTGTTCCGGTTTTTTGATATGGATGCCGACAAGTTTACGGCCCATTTTTCCTTTAATGATACCCTGTTTTGGAATATATTGGCCAGAGAGAGAGACAGTACATTGGTTCACAGGAGAATTAATGCCTCTTTGCACGAAACGGCCGAGTATTTAGGGTCGGCGATGGCGAAGATGACGCAGCCCCAATGGGAAACTCAAGAACGGGCGCTGTTTTCTTTTTCGGGGTCTCAATGGTATAAGGCATTAGACCATGCTTATATGTTTGAGTGGGAAGAAGCTCAGACCGTTTGGTTGGCTTTGACTCAAGAAATCAAGAACTACAGAAAGATTGCCTATGCCGCGTATAATTTGGCGGTGGCTTCGGAAATGATGGGGCAGATTGACTTGGCCAAAGAATGGTTAGAGTTGTCTCGCAGCTATGTGGATATTCCCGAAATCAGACATTATTTACAAATGCTTGACGAGCGCAAGCAGCAGCAGCGGGGTATTTTGTTGCAGTTGAGAGACGACTAAGGTTTCACGGATTCCGTCCGGTATCCGTTGCCACTGAGGGATGTCGCTTAGTCCATCCGTTGCCATGTCTTTCATCGCCGCTTCCATCTTGGAGCGAATTTCTTGGCTGCACAGGTTTCCTATGCTGCCCGCGTGGGTGTGGCGGACTTCTTTGTCGGAGGTAAAATTCCCCTCGTTCACTTCCATACCCACGGATTTGTAGGCCTCCCTAAAGGACATTCCTTCTAACACGCGCCGGTTCACTTCCTCTACGGTAAAGAGGTAGTCGTACTTGGGGTCGTCTAAAATATGCGGATTGACTTGGAGGTGCTGCAACATGAAGGCGGCCATTTGCAGACAGCCCCGTATTTGGGTGATGGTCGGAAATAAAACCTCTTTCAACAACTGAAAATCTCGGTGGTAGCCATGGGGAAGGTGGTTGCAGAGCAGGGCGATTTCATTGGGAACGCTTTGAATCAGACTGCATTGTGCGCGAATGAGTTCCCAAACGTCCGGATTCTTTTTGTGGGGCATGATGCTGGAGCCGGTGCAGAGCGATTCGGGAAAAGAGATAAAGCCAAAGTTGGGGCAGATATACAAACAGCAGTCGGCTGCCAACTTGCCCAAGGTGGCGGCTATGGAGGCCATCGCAAAAGCGAGCGACTGCTCTGTCTTTCCCCGACTCATCTGGGCGGCAATCACGTTGTAGTGCAAGGTATCAAAGCCAAGCAATCGGGTTGTCATTTGGCGGTCTAAAGGAAAAGAGCTGCCGTAGCCGGCGGCAGAGCCAAGCGGGTTTTGGTTGATGATTTTGTAGGCCGCCCCCAGCAGGTGCATGTCATCTACCAGCGTCTCGGCATACGCGCCCAACCAAAGTCCAAAAGAGGAGGGCATGGCAATTTGTCCGTGGGTGTAACCCGGGAGCATCACTTCTTTGTGTTGCTCGCTCAAACTTTGCAGGC
>WRBG01000167.1 GCA_009784635.1 Bacteroidales bacterium
AAATAAATGCCCTCGTCTTTCCATGCCGGCGTTCCTCCTCTTACCGGAAGCGAACCGATATACAGTTCAATCAAGGGTTTAATCTTCTCCGGCTCTATATGGCCGGTCATCACGATGGTCATGCCGTCGGCAGTCCCCAAAAGGGTATGGTATACCTTTTCCATGGCCGTAAAGTCAATTTTGGCGAGTATTTCTTCGCTCGGAATAAACCTGCGGGGATTACCTTTATATAATAGGTCGTACAGTTCTTTGTTCAGAAGGTAATCCGGCTGTCTCGACATATTGGGCACCACCGTGTGTAGTTGAGCCATCACCGGCACAAATTCCGATTCCACAAATCGAGGCGCCGCAATGCGCAGGTACAGCAATTGCAACATGGTCTCAAAGTCCTTTGGAGAAGCCGTCCCTTGGAATCCCTGTTCATAAGCGGCAATATACGGCGACACGGAGGCAATAGTGCCCGCAAGTTTTTTGTTTAGCTCCATGAAAGGAAAATTTGAAACCCCCGAAACCGGCAAAAACGCGGGGAGGCCTACCACGGCGGCAGGCAAATCTTCTGTGGAAAGGATGGAAGTGCCTCCCTGTTTAAAGGCTGTAAAACCGACTTCGTCCTTTTTTAGGTCTCCGGACTTAAGAACCACCTGCACCCCATTGTCCAAAACCCACAGTATGGAACCAAACGGGCCCGACTCTTCTCTGATTATTTTCCCTCCCTTTAGGGTCGAGGCATCTACCAAAGGCGCCGAAGACAATTTTTCTGTATAAGCCTCTAACCAAATACTCTTTACCGATTTTAAAGCAGCTATAAAATCTTTTTCTTCGGGCATGGCCACGCCTGCCTTTGGAGGAGCGTTGTACGTGATGACTATGTTTTCGTCTCCCATCAATTCTTTGGCCAACTCGTTCATTTGAGACAAGCGGATAAAAGGCATATAGCCTTTAGCCAAGCGCAACTCGTATTCCGGAGTCATATAGGGTTTGTTGTCTCTGAAGTGGGCGATATACGCTCCCGCAAGTTCGCTGTTGGTTCGTTCCGAAGCATTGTCTACCTTGCGTTCCAACATCCTTATCATATTGGTTTTGGCCCGACTTAATTCGGATTCGGTAAAACCAAAGCGATGCAATCTTTCCAATTCCTGCAACAGGGCGTAAAAGGCGGTCATGCCCGCCCCGTCTTTGGAAACGGCCTCTACGGTAAGGCCCTGCCCCGACAGGCAAAGGTCGCTAAGGCCGGCAGAAGCGTCCAAGAAAGGCGCGTCGGGCCTTTGGGCAATTTCTCCCAACCGCTCGTTGAGCATGGCGGCAGTCATAGACTTCATCATTTCCAAGATGTAGGCCGTGCCTAAATGATTCGTTTCAAACAAAGGAGGCGGCTGTTTGTACAGCATCGAAACCAAGGTATTCAGGGCCTCCGAATCGGTTGCTATGCTCATCAAGGGTTCTTTATGGTCAGGAACAGCACGCGATGCCTTAGGATGAGGCATCTCCGGCTTGGGAATATCGGCAAAAATGGTTTGAATCTTTTGTTCTATCTCGTCCACGTCTATATCGCCTACCACAATAATAGCCTGTACGTCGGGACGTTCGTTGTCTATTTCTTCTCGAAGCGCCCACAAGGCATTGTCCGCAGTAGGACCGGACTGTACCTCCACGGTGTCCATGGGAATAAAGAGGTAAAATTCGGCTCGTTTTTTAGGCTTGAGGTTTTGTTTGATGTAATAAGTAAGTCCGTTATCTAATTGACCTACACGTACAGAAGGGTCATTTTGCAAGGGACTTCCGGGCGCCGTTACCGGCTGCCCCCAAGCCGCCGACCATGCAAGGAAGACAATCAAGGCGAAAGACAGGTTTTTTTTCACATCGCAAATATCGTTTTTTTTTCTTAGCTTTGCAATCTATATTTTTCACAGTTAATTATTTTTTCATGAAAAAAACCTTCATACAATTATCGTTATTATTATTGTTTTCAGCAATTTATACCACATCAACAGCACAAGCTATTAGCCGAAATTTTTCTGCCTATGACATGGAGGGCAAAAAGGTATCCCTGCATGACTTTATGGGCAAGGTGGTATTGGTAGACATTTGGGCCACTTGGTGCGGCCCCTGCAAACAGGAAATCCCCTACCTTAAAGAATTAGAAAAAGATTATCACGGTCAAGAGCTGGTGGTAATGAGCATTTCCATAGACCCGCCAACGGACAGGCCCAAGTGGATGAATTTTGTAAAAAATGAAAACCTGCCCGGACTCCAGCTTTTTGGAGGGGACGGCCCCAGAAGCGAAGTAGCCAGAATACACAACATCAACTCCATCCCCCGATTCCTGCTCTATGCTAAAAACGGAGCCTTGGTCAGCGCCAACGCCCCTCGTCCCTCCCAAGCGGAACTAAGAGCGCTGATTGATGAGGAGTTGAAAAAATAAGGCCCATGCCGGTCAGCGCCTAAGCCTAACCTTCATGGCCGGAGTCGGATTGAGGGAGAGTAGGCCAATGGCATCGGGAAGCATTTCTGCTACCCATTCGACCCGAGGCGCCAAAGCGGTCAAAATTTCCAAGGCCCAAATCTGTACCGCAACCTTTGATTTTGGATGTACTAACCACGAGGCGGCGGCTTCTGCCACTGCGTCCGCTTGTTCCGGCGTAAGGAACAAAGGCTTTGCGCGCAACAGCGTAGCCATTATTTTTCCAAAATGGCGCTGGGCGCTGGGGTTCTTGGCTTTGGGAAAAGATTCAATAAATCTATCTATGTATGTAGTAACAAACCGTTCTTGATTCATGAAGAAGGCATACTCCAAAGCATAAGCCGCCCTAAAGGCAATTCTTGCCCGAACCGTTGCAGCAAATGGAAGTTTCTGTTTCTCAACAGCCAAATCCAATGCCATTTTATACAAATCGCACTCATACACCATCCTCCCCATCCTTAATCCAAACCCCGCTTCGTAGTCGTTTAGGAGCAGGTATTGAAAGGTATCTTCCGGTTGCTCCATGGTTGATGCATGTAAGCGTGCCTACGATTTACTTCACCGTATCCATGTGTACGACCATATCGAGCATTTTGACGGAATAGCCCCATTCGTTATCGTACCAAGCCACGATTTTTACAAAGTTTGGATTCAACTGAATACCGGCTCCGGCGTCAAAAATCGAGGTGCGGGGGTCGTGGTTGAAGTCAGACGAAACTACGGCGTCCTCGGTGTAACCCAATACGCCTTTTAATTCGTTTTCAGAAGCCTCTTTCATGGCCGCTTTAATGGCGTCGTAGGTGGTGGCTTTTTCCAAGCGGCAGGTAAGGTCTACTACCGATACATTCACGGTGGGTACGCGGAACGACATGCCGGTCAGTTTGCCTTTCATTTCGGGAATCACTATGCCCACAGCTTTGGCTGCTCCGGTAGAAGAAGGAATAATATTGGCGGCAGCGGCGCGTCCTCCCCTCCAATCCTTGGCCGAAGGACCATCTACGGTTTTTTGGGTAGCGGTAACGGCGTGTACGGTGGTCATCAAACCTTCTATGATTCCAAAGTTATCGTGCAACACTTTTACCACGGGAGCTAAACAGTTGGTGGTACAGGAAGCGGCGGAAACCATGCTCTCTCCGGAATATTTTTTGTGGTTGACTCCATATACGTACATGGGCGTGTCGTCTTTTGAGGGCGCCGACATGATAACCCTTTTGGCGCCGGCGTCTATATGGGCCTGTGCCTTTTCTTTGGTTAGGAAAATACCGGTGGCTTCTACCACATAGTCCGCCCCTACCTCGTTCCATTTAAGGTCGGCGGGATTTTTTTCCGAGCTTACCCGTATGGACTGCCCGTTTACCACCAACGCTCCCTCTTTTACTTCTATCGTTCCCTCAAATT